>NZ_JBWKTH010000016.1:4586-97057 GCF_059420225.1 Pseudomonas sp. GW821-FHT04D07 | reverse complement strand
GGGCGTAGCTCAGTTGGTAGAGCACAGGATTGTGACTCCTGTTGTCGTGGGTTCGATCCCCATCGTCCACCCCATATTTCGAAAAGGCGCCAGATGAACAGTCTGGCGCCTTTGCTTTAAAAGTTTCATGCGCGGATGTGGTGGAATTGGTAGACACACTGGATTTAGGTTCCAGCGCCGCGAGGCGTAAGAGTTCGAGTCTCTTCATCCGCACCAAATAAAGTTTCATCAGGGCCGATTGGCGTTGGTGGGACTGAGCAAAGAGGTCGATCTGATCGATTTTTTTGAACAGGCAATATGGTGGGCGTAGCTCAGTTGGTAGAGCACAGGATTGTGACTCCTGTTGTCGTGGGTTCGATCCCCATCGTCCACCCCATATTCGAATAAAGACGCCAGATTAATCATCTGGCGTTTTTTTTTTGTCAGGTTTCGCCAAGGTCCGCTGACTTTTGCAAAACCGAGTAAAGAGGCCGCCTTGAGCGGTTTTTTTATTGCCTCGAGTTTCGCCATTCTTCGTTGTCTTGCGCCAATTTCCAGCTTGTTCGTGAGGGTGTCTGCCTCGATCGGAATTTACTTGGCTGCTGCCTTCCAGTGCTCCTTCCTCCGCCCGCTTTTTATCGGCTGGAGAGGGTTGTCAGGTGGCGCGGTCGAACTTGCCGGGTCAAAGCGTCTTGTCCTGTAGAAGCCTACGTGCCAGGTATTCCGATCCAGATATCGTGAGATGGTTGCTGTCGCGATAGAGCAGCGAACCGTCCTGGGTCATGCTGCAGGATTTTTCGGTGCAGAAATATTTGTAGGTTTGAATGAGTGTTGGATAACCGCTCGCCGTAACCGCTGATTGGAGCATGTCGTAGTAGTATTTTCGCCGGTTGAGATGCTCGGCAAGCGCCGATGAGCAGGTCTGGCCGCTGCCACTGAAACGTCTTCCGTACTTGCATTTCGCGGAGTCGAACAGGAATGACGGTATGTCATCCAATACGTAGAGTTTCTTTCCTGAATGCTTGAAGGCGTCAAAGGTGTTTTTCAGGCGGGTCGGCAAGTTATCAAGCGTAGGTACTATTTTTCCTTCCCAGGCAGCGGAAATGATCACCGTCTTGATGTTTTTGTCGGCGAGGGCGATCTCAAAGGCGTCTTTGAATTTTTCACTGTCAATAACGGGGAGGTCGACATGAATGAAAGAGGCTACGTTCAAGTCCTTGAACTGTTCTGACAGTCCGGGCAGCAAGTGCTCTGCGTGACTATCGCCAATCAGCAGCATATCGACCGGGCTGGACGGTTTCGACTGAAAGCAGCGGTAGCCGTTGGCGCCGGGATCATAGGCCGAGAAACTTTTGAGCTTTTCGTCCGAGCACCGGGAGAAGTGTTTGTTCAGGTAGGCAATATAGGGGTCGCGGCCGAGATCGTCCGGGTAGATGCTCACCGGGTTGGCGCCTGCCCTGGACGGGAATCCATTATTGGCCTGGATGGTCAGTGCCGTGATCGCGACGAGGATCATCGTCGCGGCGAGGAGTCCTACTGCCGCCGGGTTCTTGAAGCGGCCAAGACGGATGGGGCTTTCAATGAATCGGTAGGTCGCCCAGGCCAGCGCAAGCGCGAGGATGACCAGGGCGATTCTGGTCTCCAGAGATGGAGTGGCGCTCTCGATGATTCGGTCGAACGACAGCAGGGGCCAGTGCCACAGGTAAAGCGGATAGCTGATAAGTCCGATACCGACCAGCAGCCTGCTGGACAGGATTGTGCGGTTGATCAGTCCCTGGGGGCCTGCGGCAATGAGCAGTGTCGCGCCAATGACGGGTAGCAGTGCAAGGCTTCCGGGGAACACGCTGGAGCGGGTAATAGTGGCAAGGCCGCTGACAATCAGCAGGGTTCCGGCGAGAGATAGGGTGTTGCTGATGCCGATGGCGGGTTTCCATTTGCCAGCCGCGCACGCAAGCAGCGCACCGACCAGTAACTCCCAGAGACGGCTGAGCGGCGAGTAAAAATCGGCCGTGGGGTTGTGGGTTGCCTGGTGGATATTCAGGGCAAATGACAGGGTGGCGAGGGCGGCAATGGCCAAGCCCGGGTTGGCGCGGGTTCGCCAGAGCAACAGCAGAATCAATGGCCATGCCAGATAGAACTGCTCTTCAATGCCGAGGCTCCATAAGTGCAGGAGTGGTTTGGCTTCTGCCGCGACATCGAAGTAACTTGTCTCGCTCCAGAACATCAGGTTCGAGATAAAGGCAGCGCCTGCCAGCGTATGCTTTCCCAGCAAGGTGTATTCGTCTGCGAGCAGTGCCAGCCAGCCGAACGCCAGGCAGAACATCAGTACGGCAATGAGTGCGGGGAATATTCGTATTATTCGCCTGGCATAGAAGTGTCCGAGGCTAAAGGTGTCGCTCTGCAGGTTCTTGAAAAGGATGGATGAAATCAGGAAGCCGGAAATAACAAAGAAAATATCGACGCCAATAAATCCGCCGCCAAGCAGGGTGGGGAAGGCATGGGTAATCACGACGGCGATGACGGCGATGGCGCGAAGGCCATCGATGTCCTGGCGATACGCAATCTGCGAATGACTGGCTGCTTTCCCCAGCGGCTGCTCAAGTTTGAGTGATGTCATCGGTACTGGTCGCTCCGGCGCATCGCCTGTTTATAAAGCGCCGTAGCGTAACCGTTAACCGGTTGGCGCAATAGCTGGATTGCCGGTCTGTGGAGGGGTTGTGATAATCCAGGCCGACGCTGCCCCGCAAGGCCCGACGAACCTGGATCTGGAGGTGTTCAGTGGGTTGCCCGATACGGGCGGGGGCTTATGCGCGCTGCCACCGTGACGTATTCCTGCGCGCCTTCTATATAATAGAAAGACGATTGAGTGACCGCCTGTCCGGGGCGCCTGGCTCAAGGGTGGCTCATGTCCGATGATGGCCGGCTGTTTTTACCCGTTTTCAGTAGGGTGACTTCTTGAGTCCGACCCACTAGAATGCTTGCCCTTGCTTCTGAGGTCGGAAACGGCCGGCTAATGTCTGTGCAACGAGGAATATCCATGCAAGTTTCTGTTGAAAATACATCGGCTCTTGAGCGCCGCATGAGCATCACCGTGCCAGCTGAGCGCATCGAGACCCAGGTCAACAAGCGTCTGCAGCAGACTGCCCAAAAGGCCAAGATTGCAGGCTTCCGCCCTGGCAAGGTGCCAATGAGCGTGATTCGCCAGCGTTACGAGGCGGATGCCCGTCAGGAAGCGGTGGGCGATGTGATCCAGTCCTCCTTCTATGAAGCCGTGGTTGAGCAGAAGCTGAACCCGGCCGGTCAGCCTTCTGTCGAGCCGAAAGTGCTGGAGAAGGGCAAGGACCTGGAATACGTTGCGACGTTCGAAGTGTTCCCTGAGTTCACTGTTGCCGGTTTCGACTCCATTGCTGTCGAGCGCCTGAGCGCTGACGTGGCGGACTCGGATCTGGACAACATGCTGGAAATCCTGCGCAAGCAGAACACCCGTTTCGAAGTGGCCGATCGTGCTGCCCAGAACGAAGATCAGCTGAATATCGATTTCGTCGGCAAGGTCGACGGTGAAGCCTTCGCTGGCGGTTCCGCCAAGGGCACCCAGCTGGTGCTGGGCTCCAACCGCATGATCCCGGGCTTCGAAGATGGTCTGGTAGGCGCTAAAGCCGGTGAAGAACGCGTTCTGAACCTGACTTTCCCAGCTGACTACCAGAACCTGGACCTGGCTGGCAAAGCCGCTGAGTTCACCGTTACCGTCAACAGCGTGTCTGCACCGACCCTGCCTGAGCTGAACGAAGTCTTCTTCGCCCAGTTCGGTATCAAGGAAAGCGGTCTGGATGGTTTCCGCACCGAAGTTCGCAAGAACATGGAGCGTGAACTGCGTCAGGCGATCAAATCCAAGGTCAAGAACCAGGTCATGGACGGTCTGCTGGCCGCCAACCCGATCGAAGTGCCGAAGGCCCTGCTGTCCAACGAAGTGGATCGTCTGCGGGTGCAAGCCGTTCAACAGTTCGGCGGCAACATCAAGCCTGACCAACTGCCGGCCGAGCTGTTCGAAGAACAAGCCAAGCGCCGTGTCGTGCTGGGTCTGATCGTGGCTGAAGTGGTCAAGCAGTTCGAGCTCAAGCCTGATGAAACCCGCGTACGTGAGCTGATCCAGGAAATGGCTTCGGCCTACCAGGAGCCAGAGCAGGTTGTGTCGTGGTACTACAAGAACGACCAGCAACTGAACGAAGTCCGTTCGGTTGTGCTGGAAGAACAAGTTGTGGATACTGTTCTGCAGAAGGCGAATGTGACCGATAAATCGGTCTCCTACGAAGAAGCAGTCAAGCCGGTGGAAGCTCCACAAGCCGACTGATTTTCTGACTCGTTGGAAAATACACACCATAAGCCAGCCTCGCGCTGGCTTATGCGTATTCAAGACATGACTATTTGGGAGTGACTGCAGAGCATGTTCCGTAATTCCTATATTCAGCAGAACTCTGATATCCAGGCCGCAGGCGGCTTGGTCCCGATGGTTGTCGAGCAGTCCGCTCGTGGCGAACGCGCCTATGACATCTACTCGCGCCTTCTCAAGGAGCGGGTGATTTTTCTGGTGGGCCCGGTAGAGGACTACATGGCCAACCTGATCTGTGCGCAGCTGCTGTTCCTTGAAGCGGAAAACCCGGACAAGGACATCCATCTCTACATCAACTCCCCGGGCGGTTCGGTGACGGCGGGCATGTCGATTTACGACACCATGCAGTTCATCAAGCCAAACGTGTCGACCACCTGTATTGGTCAGGCGTGCAGCATGGGCGCGTTCCTGCTGACCGCCGGTGCCCAGGGCAAGCGTTTCTGCCTGCCGAACTCGCGTGTGATGATTCACCAGCCACTGGGTGGTTTCCAGGGCCAGGCGTCGGATATCGAAATCCATGCCAAGGAAATCCTCTTCATTCGTGAGCGTCTCAACACGCTGATGGCCAAGCACAGTGGGCGCACCCTTGAAGAAATCGAGCGCGATACCAACCGTGATAATTTCATGAGTGCAGACGCCGCGCGTGACTACGGGTTGATCGACGAAGTGATCGACAAGCGCCCCGCTTAACATTAAGCAGCTCAAAATAAGGTGGGTCGGCTGCTCCGATCACCAGCGGGCTTGAAAAAGCCCGCAATAGCCTTCATCTTGTGTTGCAAGCCTATCGGATTTGGATCGAACGAATGACTGACACCCGCAACGGCGAGGACAACGGCAAGCTGCTTTATTGCTCCTTCTGTGGCAAAAGCCAGCATGAAGTACGCAAATTGATTGCCGGCCCCTCGGTCTTTATCTGCGACGAGTGCGTCGACCTGTGCAACGACATCATCCGTGAGGAGGTGCAGGAAGCACAGGCCGAAAGCAGCGCGCATAAATTGCCTTCGCCTAAAGAAATCAGCGGCATCCTTGATCAGTATGTGATTGGTCAGGAACGTGCGAAAAAGGTTCTGGCGGTAGCGGTCTACAACCACTACAAGCGTCTGAACCAACGTGACAAGAAAAGTGACGACGTCGAGCTCGGCAAAAGCAACATCCTGCTGATCGGCCCGACCGGTTCGGGCAAGACCTTGCTGGCTGAAACACTGGCCCGTCTGCTGAATGTGCCGTTCACCATCGCCGATGCAACCACCCTCACCGAGGCGGGTTATGTAGGTGAGGACGTGGAAAACATTATTCAGAAGCTGTTGCAGAAGTGCGATTACGATGTGGAAAAGGCTCAGATGGGCATTGTCTACATCGACGAAATCGACAAGATTTCCCGCAAGTCCGATAACCCTTCGATTACCCGGGACGTTTCCGGTGAAGGCGTGCAACAGGCCTTGCTGAAGTTGATCGAAGGCACGGTGGCCTCCGTTCCGCCCCAGGGCGGTCGCAAGCACCCGCAGCAGGAATTCCTGCAGGTAGACACCCGCAATATCCTGTTTATCTGTGGTGGTGCGTTCTCCGGTTTGGAAAAGGTTATTCAGAGCCGTTCCACCCGTGGCGGCATCGGTTTCAGCGCTGAAGTGCGTAGCAAGGAAGAAGGTAAGAAGGTCGGTGAGTCCCTGCGTGAAGTCGAGCCTGACGATCTGGTCAAGTTCGGTCTGATCCCGGAATTCGTCGGTCGCCTGCCGGTCCTGGCGACGCTGGACGAGCTGGATGAGGCTGCGTTGATGCAGATTCTCACCGAGCCGAAGAACGCCTTGACCAAGCAGTATGCCAAACTGTTCGAAATGGAAGGGGTTGACCTGGAGTTCCGTGCCGATGCACTGAAATCCGTCGCCAAGCGTGCTCTGGAGCGTAAAACCGGTGCCCGCGGCCTTCGTTCGATCCTCGAAGGCGTCCTACTCGACACCATGTATGAAATCCCCTCGCAGTCCGAGGTGAGCAAAGTGGTGATCGATGAAAGCGTGATCGAGGGTAAATCCAAGCCGCTGTACATCTACGAGAACAGCGAGCCGCAGGCCAAGGCCGCGCCTGACGCCTGAGTGCGGCAGACTGTGACCTGACAAGGGGCCTTCGGGCCCCTTTTCTTTTGGCGCTTGTTTTTTTCCGAACAAGCCCCCATCTTGGTTTCAAGCTTATCCACCTGTTTCCGGCCGTACGGCCGCCGTAGAGGCGAAATCATGAAGACAACCATAGAATTGCCTCTCCTGCCATTGCGTGATGTCGTGGTGTATCCGCACATGGTTATCCCGCTGTTTGTGGGGCGCGAGAAATCTATCGAAGCCCTCGAGGCCGCGATGACGGGCGACAAGCAGATCCTGCTGTTGGCCCAACGTAATCCTGCCGATGATGACCCGGGCGAAGATGCGCTGTATCGCGTAGGTACAGTCGCTACCGTATTGCAATTGCTGAAATTGCCTGACGGCACCGTCAAGGTGCTGGTCGAGGGTGAGCAGCGCGGCACCGTCGAGCGTTTCAGCGAGGTCGACGGTTACTGTCGCGCCGAAGTGGCGCTGATCGAAGAGGCCGATGCACCGGACCGTGAGTCCGAAGTTTTTGTCCGTAGCCTGCTGGCACAGTTCGAGCAATACGTGCAGTTGGGCAAGAAAGTCCCGGCTGAAGTGCTGTCGTCGTTGAACAGCATCGATGAGCCGAGCCGCCTGGTCGACACCATGGCCGCGCATATGGCCCTGAAGATCGAGCAGAAGCAGGAAATTCTCGAAATTGTCGACCTGTCGGCTCGTGTCGAACATGTGCTGGCCTTGCTCGACGCTGAAATCGACCTGTTGCAGGTCGAGAAACGCATTCGGGGTCGCGTCAAGAAGCAGATGGAGCGCAGCCAGCGCGAGTACTACCTGAATGAGCAAATGAAAGCCATTCAGAAGGAATTGGGCGACAGCGATGAAGGCCATAACGAAGTCGAGGAGCTGAAAAAGCGCATTGACGCCGCTGGTCTGCCGAAAGATGCCCTGACCAAGGCGCTGGCCGAGCTGAACAAGCTCAAGCAGATGTCGCCGATGTCCGCCGAGGCGACCGTGGTGCGCTCCTATCTCGACTGGCTGGTGCAGGTGCCGTGGAAGGCCCAGAGCAAAGTGCGCCTGGACCTGGCGCGGGCCGAAGACATTCTCGATGCGGACCATTATGGTCTGGACGAAGTCAAGGAACGGATCCTCGAATACCTCGCCGTACAGAAGCGCGTGAAGAAAATTCGCGGCCCTGTACTGTGCCTGGTCGGACCTCCTGGCGTGGGTAAAACCTCCCTGGCTGAGTCGATTGCTCACGCGACAAACCGAAAATTCGTACGCATGGCCCTCGGTGGCGTGCGTGACGAAGCGGAAATTCGTGGTCATCGGCGGACTTACATCGGTTCGATGCCAGGAAGATTGATACAAAAGATGACAAAGGTTGGCGTGCGCAACCCGCTGTTCCTGCTTGATGAAATCGACAAGATGGGCAGCGACATGCGTGGCGATCCGGCTTCGGCGTTGCTGGAGGTGCTGGACCCGGAACAGAACCACAATTTCAACGACCACTACCTGGAAGTTGACTACGACCTGTCCGATGTCATGTTCCTCTGTACCTCCAACTCGATGAACATCCCGCCAGCGCTGCTGGACCGGATGGAAGTGATCCGCCTGCCGGGTTACACCGAGGACGAGAAGATCAACATCGCCACCAAGTACCTGTCGCCCAAGCAGATCCAGGCCAATGGCCTGAAAAAGGGCGAACTGGAATTCGAGGTCGAAGCGATTCGCGATATCATCCGCTACTACACCCGCGAAGCCGGTGTGCGTGGGTTGGAGCGGCAAATCGCCAAGGTCTGCCGCAAGGCGGTGAAAGAACATGCGATGGAAAAACGCTTCTCGGTCAGGGTCACGGCCGAGCTGCTGGAGCATTTCCTCGGGGTGCGCAAATTCCGTTACGGCCTGGCCGAGCAACAGGATCAGATCGGTCAGGTCACGGGCCTGGCCTGGACCCAGGTCGGTGGCGAGTTGTTGACCATCGAAGCCGCCGTGGTGCCGGGCAAGGGGCAGTTGATCAAGACCGGTTCCCTGGGCGATGTCATGGTTGAGTCCATCACCGCCGCACTGACCGTGGTGCGCAGCCGCGCCAAGAGCCTGGGCATCCCCCTGGACTTCCATGAGAAGCGCGACACCCATATCCATATGCCGGAAGGGGCGACGCCGAAAGACGGCCCTAGCGCTGGCGTAGGAATGTGTACAGCCTTGGTGTCAGCCTTGACTGGTATTCCTGTGCGTGCCGACGTGGCCATGACCGGTGAAATTACCTTGCGTGGTCAGGTGCTGGCCATTGGCGGTTTGAAGGAAAAATTGCTGGCGGCACATCGCGGTGGGATCAAGACCGTCATCATTCCTGAAGAGAATGTGCGCGATCTGAAGGAAATTCCTGACAATATCAAGCAAGATCTTCAGATTAAACCGGTTAAATGGATTGACGAGGTCCTGCAAATTGCGCTGCAATACGCGCCGGAGCCCTTGCCAGATGTGGTTCCGGAGATCGTCGCGAAAGATGAGAAGCGCGACTCCGATTCTAAGGAAAGAATCAGCACGCATTAAGTTCGGATCAAGCCTGGGTGGCTTCCTTGACAGCTTTTTAGAGCCCTTGTTATAAAGCGGCTCTTAAGTGTCTGTAGGCCATTCAGCACAGGTTTAGCTTTCACCCAAAAACTTAGAAATATACTCAATAGATATAAGGGGACTTAGAGTGAACAAGTCGGAACTGATTGATGCTATCGCTGCATCCGCTGATATCCCGAAAGCTGCTGCTGGCCGTGCGCTGGATGCAGTCATCGAATCCGTCACTGGCGCTCTGAAGGCTGGCGACTCCGTTGTACTGGTAGGTTTCGGCACCTTCTCCGTGACCGATCGTCCTGCTCGCATCGGTCGCAACCCTCAGACCGGTAAGACGCTGGAAATCGCTGCAGCCAAAAAGCCAGGTTTCAAAGCCGGCAAAGCACTGAAAGAAGCTGTCAACTGACATTCGTTCAAGCCTTTGCCTATCCGGGTCGGGTTCTTGCCTGATCTGGCCGCGGAGCGGTGAAGCGGTCGGCCACGGTCCTTTCAGGGCCAGCCTGACACGCCGAGGGACGCGTATTCGAGCCCTCATCCGCTCTGCCAGTTACGAGAAGGCGCATCCTCGGATGCGCCTTTCTTCTATCCGGATTCTACCCACGCTCCACGGTTGCCCACATTGAAGTTCAACCGTTTCTGGGGGACGCATGCTGCAAAATATCAGGGACAATTCACAAGGCTGGATTGCCAAGACCATCATCGGGGTCATCGTCGCATTGATGGCGCTGACCGGTTTCGATGCCATTTTCAGGGCCACCTCCACCAGCCAGGACGCGGCCAAGGTCAACGGTGACGAGATCACCCAGACCGAGCTGAGCCAGGCGGTCGACATGCAACGTCGCCAACTCATGCAGCAGCTGGGCAAGGATTTCGATGCCTCGTTGTTGGATGAGAAAATGCTCCGCGAATCCGCCCTCAAGGGGCTGATCGACCGCAAGCTGCTGCTTCAGGGGGCCGAGAAGTCGAAGTTCGCTTTCTCCGAGGGCGCTCTGGACCAGGTCATCCTGCAAACGCCTGAATTCCAGGTCGACGGCAAGTTCAGTTCCGATCGTTTCGACCAGGTGATTCGTCAGCTGGGTTACGGTCGCCTGCAATTCCGCCAGATGCTGGCCCAGGAAATGCTGATCGGCCAGATCCGTGCCGGTCTGGCGGGCAGCGGTTTCGTCACCGATGCCCAGGTGTTGGCGTTTGCCCGTCTGGAAAAGCAGACCCGTGATTTCGCCTCGCTGAACGTCCCGGTCGACCTGTCGGCGGTCAAGCTGACCGATGACGAGGTCAAGGCCTACTACGACAAGCATGCCAAGGAGTTCATGACGCCGGACCAGGTGGTCGTCGATTACCTGGAGCTGAAGAAGTCCTCGTTCTTCGACCAGGTCAGCGTCAAGGACGAAGACCTGCAGGCGCTGTATCAGAAGGAAACCGCGAACCTCGCCGAGCAGCGTCGGGGCGCGCACATTCTGATCGAAGTGAATGACAAGGTGAACGACGCCCAGGCCAAGGCGAAGATCGAAGAGATCCAGCAGCGCCTGGCCAAGGGCGAGCATTTCGATGCCCTGGCCAAGGAGTTCTCCCAGGACCCGGGTTCGGCCAGCCATGGCGGCGACCTTGGTTTCGCCGGCCCGGGCGTCTATGACCCGGCCTTTGAAAAGGCGCTGTATGCCTTGACCAAGGACCAGGTGTCGGGACCGGTGCGCAGTGAGTTCGGTTATCACCTGATCAAGTTGCTGGGCGTCGAGGCACCGCAGGTGCCGACCTTCGCGAGCCTGAAGGACAAACTGACCCGTGAGCTGAAAACCCAGCAAGTGGAGCAGCGTTTCGTCGAAGCGACCAAGCAGCTCGAAGATGCCTCGTTCGAAGCCTCCGACCTGGCCCAACCGGCCCAGGACCTGAACCTGAAGGTGCACACTTCCGCGCCGTTCGGCCGTGAAGGTGGTGAGGGTGTGGCAGCCAACCGTGCCGTGGTTACGGCGGCGTTCAGTCCGGAAGTGCTGAATGAGGGTGCCAACAGCACCGCCATCGAGCTGGACCCGGAGACCATCGTCGTGTTGCGTGCCAAGGAACACCGCAAGCCTGAGCAACTGCCACTGGCCAGCGTGGATGCCGCGATTCGCAAGCAATTGACCAAGGAGCACGCCACGGCGGCGGCCAAGGTCAAGGCTGACGAATTGATCGCCAGCCTGCGTGACGGCAAGGCGCTGCCGGCCGGCCAGGCCTGGAAAACCCAGGAAGCCGTTACCCGTGGCCAGGAAGGGGTCGATCCGGCGGTGCTGCAAGCGCTGTTCCGTATGCCCAAGCCTGAAGGCAAGGACAAGCCAACCTTCAGCACCGTGACCCTGGCCGATGGTAGCCTGGTGCTCGTGCGCTTGAATGGCGTGAACGAAGGCGCGGCGCCAAGCGAAGAAGAGAAGGCGTCCTACCGTCGCTTCCTCGCCTCCCGTGCCGGCCAGCAGGACTTCGCGGCGTACCGCAAGCAGCTGGAAGGCCAGGCGGACATCAAGCGCTTCTGAGGCGATTGATTCAGCTAACGCCCGTTGTATAAAAAAGACCGCTCATCGAGCGGTCTTTTTTTATCCCCAATCAGCAGGATTGTGCCTACAGCGGACTCGTCCCAGGCACCAGGAATGCCGCCTCCAGCAACTGTTTTGTATAAGGATGTTGCGGCGCGGCAAAGATGTCCTTCGCGTCGCCTTGTTCGACGGCCTTGCCATGCTTGACCACCATCAGTTGGTGACTCAGCGCCTTGACCACCGCCAGGTCATGGCTGATGAACAGGTAGGTCAGGTTGTACTTGATCTGCAACGAACGCAGCAGTTCGACAACCTGGCGCTGCACCGTGCGGTCGAGGGCCGAGGTCGGCTCATCCAGCAGGATCAGCGCCGGCTTGAGCACCAGCGCCCGGGCAATGGCAATACGCTGGCGTTGCCCGCCGGAGAACTCGTGGGGGTAGCGGTTGCGGGTCTCCGGGTCCAGGCCCACCTCTTTCAAGGCAGCGATGATCGCCGCTTCCTGTTCCTGCTCGTTGCCGATCTTATGGATGCGCAAGCCTTCACCGACAATCTGGCTGACGCACATGCGCGGGCTGAGGCTGCCGAACGGATCCTGGAACACCACCTGCATTTCCCGGCGCAACGGCCGCACCTGTTTCTGCGACAGGCAACTCAAGGATTGGCCTTCGAAACGGATATCGCCCTGGCTGCCGATCAATCGCAGGATCGCCAGGCCGAGGGTGGATTTGCCCGAGCCGCTTTCGCCGACGATACCCAGGGTCTGGCCCCGGGGCAGGCTGAAGTGGATACCGTCCACGGCCTTCACATGGTCCACGGTGCCGCGCAGCAGGCCTTTCTTGATGGGGAACCAGACCTTGAGGTTGTCCACCTCCAGCAGCGGCTCACCGACCTGGGTCAGGGCCGGCTCGCCACGTGGTTCGGCGCTGAGCAGCTCACAGGTGTAGGGATGTTGCGGGGCCTGGAACAAGGCTTCGCAGTCGGCCTGCTCGACGATCCGACCGCGCTGCATGACGCATACACGGTGGGCGATCCGACGCACCAGGTTGAGGTCATGGCTGATCAGCAGCAGGGCCATGCCCAGGCGCGCTTGCAACTCCTTGAGCAATTCGAGGATTTTCAGTTGCACCGTCACGTCGAGGGCGGTGGTCGGTTCGTCGGCGATCAGCAGTTCCGGTTCGTTGGCCAGGGCCATGGCGATCATCACACGCTGGCGCTGGCCGCCTGAGAGCTCGTGTGGGAGGGCTTTGAGGCGCTTGTGTGGCTCAGGGATGCCAACCAGCTCCAGCAGCTCCAGGGTGCGTTGGGTGGCCACCTTGCCGGTCAGGCCCTTGTGGATGCCGAGCACTTCGTTGATCTGCTTCTCGATGGAGTGCAGCGGGTTCAGCGAGGTCATCGGCTCCTGGAAGATCATCGCGATGCGGTTGCCACGGATATGGCGGATGGTCTTCTCTTTCAGGGTCAGCAGGTCCCGCCCGGAATACTGGATCGTACCGCTGGGGTGATGGGCCAGGGGGTAGGGCAGCAGGCGCAGGATCGAATGCGCGGTGACCGACTTGCCCGAGCCGCTTTCGCCGACCAGGGCCAGGGTTTCGCCGCGACGGATATCGAAGCTGATGTTTTCCACTACCCGCTGGCGCTGCTCGCCAACCACGAACTCCACCGAGAGGTCGCGCACTTCGATCAGATTGTCCTGATTCATCTTACTTCCTCGGGTCGAAGGCATCGCGAGCGGATTCACCGATAAACACCAGCAGGCTGAGCATCAAGGCCAGCACGGCGAACGCGCTCATGCCCAGCCAGGGCGCCTGCAGATTGGATTTGCCCTGGGCCACCAGTTCGCCCAGGGACGGCGAGCCGGCCGGTAGGCCAAAGCCGAGGAAGTCCAGGGCGGTCAGGGTGCCGATGGCGCCGGTGAGGATGAACGGCATGAAGGTCATGGTCGAGACCATGGCGTTGGGCAGGATATGGCGGAACATGATCGCGCCGTTCTGCATGCCCAGGGCCCGGGCCGCGCGGACATATTCCAGGTTGCGTCCACGGAGGAACTCGGCGCGTACCACGTCCACCAGGCTCATCCAGGAAAACAGCAGCATGATCCCCAGCAGCCACCAGAAGTTCGGCTGGACGAAGCTGGCGAGAATGATCAGCAGGTAGAGCACCGGCAACCCGGACCAGATCTCCAGGAAGCGCTGGCCGGCCAGGTCGACCCAGCCGCCGTAGAAGCCCTGCAAGGCGCCGGCGATAACGCCGATGACTGAGCTGAGCACGGTCAGGGTCAGGGCAAACAGGACCGAGATGCGGAAACCGTAGATCACCCGCGCGAGCACGTCACGGCCCTGGTCGTCGGTGCCCAGCAGGTTGTCCGCTGAGGGCGGGGCCGGCGCCGGGACGCGCAAGTCGTAGTTGATGCTTTGATAGCTGAACGGAATCGGCGCCCACAGGGTCCAGGCATCCTTGGCCTTGAGCAGTTCGCGGATGTACGGGCTCTTGTAGTTGGCTTCCAGTGGAAACTCGCCGCCGAAGGTGGTTTCCGGATAGCGCTTGAGGGCCGGGAAATACCAGCCGCCGTCGTAGTGCACCAGCAGCGGCTTGTCGTTGGCGATCAGCTCGGCGCCGAGGCTCAGGACGAACAGCAGCAGGAACAGCCAGAGCGACCACCAGCCGCGCTTGTTGGCCTTGAAGCGTAGGAAACGTCGGCGATTGAGGGGGGATAACTGCATCTCAATGCTCCCGATGTTCGAAGTCGATCCGCGGATCGACCAGGGTGTAGGTAATGTCGCCGATCAGTTTCACCACCAGCCCCAGCAGGGTGAAGATGAACAGGGTGCCGAAGACGATCGGGTAATCGCGGTTGATCGCCGCTTCGAAGCTCATCAGGCCCAGGCCGTCGAGGGAGAAGATCACTTCCACCAGCAGGGCGCCGGTGAAGAAGATGCCGATGAAGGCCGAGGGAAAGCCGGCGATGACCAGCAGCATGGCGTTACGGAACACGTGGCCATAGAGCACGCGGCGCTGGGTCAGGCCCTTGGCCTTGGCGGTGACCACGTACTGCTTGTTGATTTCATCGAGGAAGCTGTTCTTGGTCAGCAGGGTCATGGTGGCGAAGTTGCCGATGACCAGGGCGGTGACCGGCAGCGCCAGGTGCCAGAAGTAGTCGAGGACCTTGCCGCCGAGGCTCAACTGCTCGAAGTTGTTCGAGGTCAGGCCGCGCAAGGGGAACCAGTTCAGGTAGCTGCCGCCGGCGAACACCACGATCAGCAGGATCGCGAACAGGAACGCTGGAATCGCGTAGCCGACAATGATCGCCGAACTGGTCCAGACATCGAAATGACTACCGTGGCGGGTGGCCTTGGCGATACCCAGGGGGATGGACACCAGGTACATGATCAGGGTGCTCCAGAGCCCGAGGGAAATCGACACCGGCATCTTTTCCTTGATCAGGTCGACGACCTTGGCATCGCGAAAGAAGCTGTTGCCGAAGTCCAGGGTCGCGTAGTTCTTGATCATGATCCACAAGCGTTCCGGTGCCGACTTGTCGAAGCCGTACATGTGCTCGATTTCCTTGATCAGGGCCGGGTCCAGGCCCTGGGCGCCGCGATAGCTGGAGCCGGCCACCGAAACCTCCGAGCCGCCGCCGGCGATCCGACTGGTGGCGCCTTCGAACCCCTCGATCTTGGCGATCATCTGTTCCACCGGGCCGCCGGGGGCAGCCTGGATGATCACGAAGTTGATCAGCAGGATGCCGAACAGGGTCGGGATGATCAGTAGCAGTCGGCGAAAAATATAGGCCAGCATCTTATTGCTCCGCGCTCGTGCTGTCGGTTTGCGCCGATACCGCCGGCTTGGCATCCGGCTTGATCCACCAGGTGTAGACACCGACATCGTAGGCCGGTGAAACCCGCGGGTGGCCGATATGGTCCCAGTAGGCCACGCGCCAGGTCTTGATGTGCCAGTTGGGAATCACGTAGTAGCCCCATTGCAGCACCCGATCCAGGGCGCGCGCGTGTTCCACCAGGTTCTGCCGGGAGTCGGAGTCGATCAGCGCTTCCACCAGCTCATCCACCGCCGGGTCCTTGAGGCCCATGAGGTTGCGGCTGCCGGGTTTGTCGGCACTGGACGACTTCCAGAATTCCCGCTGCTCGTTACCCGGCGAGCTGGACTGCGGGAAGCTGCCGACGACCATGTCAAAGTCTCGCGAGCGCAGGCGGTTGATGTACTGGGAGACATCGACCCGGCGAATCACCAGGTCGATGCCGAGGTCCGCGAGGTTGCGCTTGAACGGCAGCAGCACCCGTTCGAAATCGCTTTGGGCCAGCAGGAACTCGATACTCACCGGTTTGCCCTGGGCGTCGACCATCTTGTCGTCGACGATACGCCAGCCGGCCTCTTGCAGGAGTTGGTAGGCGCGGCGTTGTTGCGGGCGAATCATGCCGCTGGCGTCGCACACCGAGGGTTCGAAGGCCTGGTTGAAGACCTGCTCGGGAATCCTGCCGCGCAGTGGCTCGAGGATCGCCAGCTGGGCGGCATCCGGCAGGCCGGTGGCGGCCATTTCCGAGTTTTCGAAATAGCTGCGGGTACGCTGATAGGCGCCGTTGAACAACTGCTTGTTGGTCCATTCGAAATCGAACAGCAGGCTCAGCGCCTCGCGCACGCGGATATCCTGGAACATGGGTTTGCGCAGGTTGTAGATAAAGCCCTGCATGCCGGTCGGATTGCGATTGGGGATCTGCTCCTTGATCAGTCGGCCCTGGGCGACGGCCGGGGTGTTGTAGGCGTTGGCCCAGTTCTTCGCGCTATTCTCCAACCAGTAGTCGAACTGCCCGGCCTTGAGGGCTTCCAGGGCCACGGTGCCGTCACGGTAGTAGTCCATGACCATGGCATCGAAGTTGTAGAAGCCACGGTTGATCGGCAGGTCTTTGGCCCAGTAGTCCTTGACCCGCTCGTAACGTACCGAGCGGCCGGCCTTGACCTCGGCCAACTGGTACGGCCCGCTGCCGAGAGGGAATTCCAGGTTGCCCTTGTTGAAGTCGCGATTGGCCCACCAGTGCTTGGGCAGCACCGGCAACTGGCCGAGAATCAGCGGCAGTTCACGGTTGGTGGTGCGCTTGAACTTGAACAGTACTCGCAACGGATCTTCGGCGACGGCTTCGTCGACGTCGGCGTAGTAGGTCCGGTACAGCGGTGCGCCGTCCTTCATCAGGGTCTGGAAGCTGAACACCACGTCTTCGGCGCGCATGGGCTGGCCATCGTGGAAGCGTGCCGTGGGGCGCAGGTAAAAGCGCACCCAGCTGTTATCCGGGGCTCTTTCGATTTTTTCCGCCACCAGGCCGTATTCGCTGAAGGGTTCGTCCAGGCCATGGCGCATCAGCGTGTCGTAGATCAGGTCGAGACCGTCGGCCGGCACGCCCTTGGTGATAAAGGGGTTGAGGCTGTCGAAACCGCCCATGGCCGACTGGCGGAAAGTGCCACCCTTGGGCGCGTCGGGGTTGACGAAGTCGACGTGCTGGAAATCGGCTGGGTATTTCGGCGGTTCGTTATAGAGCGTCAGGGCATGTTGTGGGGCGGCGACCGTGAGGCCGGCCAGGGCGCTGAACAGCAGGCCGCTGACGGGCAGGAACAGGACACGCGAAAACATCATTGGGCTTTCTCCGAAGCTTTCATCCACCAGGCGCTCAGGCCCAGGGTGTACGGCGGCGTAGTGACAAAGGCGAACCGGTTGCGGTAGGCCAGGCGATGATAGGCAAGGTACCAGTTGGGAATCATGATGTGCTGCCACAGCAGGACCCGGTCGAGGGCGCGACCGGCAGCCAGTTGCTCGTCCCGGGTGCGGGCCGCCAGCAAGGCTTCGAGCAGGTGGTCGACCACCGGGCTGGCGACTCCCGTGTAATTCTTGCTGCCCTTGACGCCGGCCTGGCTGGAATGAAAGTACTGCCACTGCTCGAGTCCCGGGCTGAGGGTCTGGTCCAGGGTCATCAGGATCATGTCGAAATCGAACTGGTCGAGACGTTGTTTGTACTGGGCACGATCCACTGTTCGCAAGCGGGCGTCTACACCTATGCTCGCGAGGTTTTCGACGTAGGGCTGGAGGACCCGTTCCAGGCTCGGATTGACCAGCAGTATTTCAAAGCGCAGCGGTCGGCCGTTCTTGTTCAGCAGGCGCTGGCCATCGAGTTTCCAGCCGGCTTCGCCGAGCAGGGCGAGGGCGCGGCGCAGGGTCTCGCGGGGAATGCCGCGGCCATCGGTGCGCGGCAGGCTGAACGGCTCGCTGAACAGCCGGGCGGGCAGTTGTTCGCGGTAGGGCGCGAGCAGTAACCATTCCTGGCCGGCCGGAACCCCCGTGGCGGCAAACGCGCTGTTGGGATAGAAACTCATGGCCCGCTGGTAGGCCCCGCCGAACAGGGTGCGGTTGGTCCATTCGAAGTCGAACATCAAGCCCATGGCTTCGCGCACTCCGTCTTGGGCAAAGCTGGCGCGGCGGCTGTTCATGAACAGGCCCTGGGTCTGGGTCGGGATCTGGTGGGCGATCTGGGCCTTGATCACCTCACCCCGATCAACGGCGGGGAAACTGTAGCCATTGGCCCAGTTCTTGGCCTGGTGTTCGATATAGATATCGAACTCACCGGCCTTGAACGCTTCAAAAGCAACGTCGCTGTCGCGATAGAACTCCACTTCGACGCGGTCGAAATTGTATTTGCCGCGATTGACCGGCAGGTTTTCGCCCCACCAGTTCCTGACCCGCTCAAAGACCAACTGACGGCCCGGTTGCACCTTGCTGATGCGATAGGGGCCACTGCCCAGCGGCGGGTCGAAGGTGGTGGCGGTGAAGTCGCGACCTTGCCAATAGTGTTGCGCCAGCACCGGCAGTTCACCCAGGCGCAGGATCAGCAGCGGATTGCCCGAGCGCTTGAAGACGAAGCGGATCCGCTGGGGCGTGAGCACATCGACCCGTGAGACTTCCTGCAGACTGGTGCGGTATTGCGGATGACCTTCCTTGAGCAGCAGGCGGTAGGAAAAGGCCACGTCGTAGGCGGTAATCGGTGTGCCGTCGTGGAAGCGCGCCTCGGGCCGCAGGTTGAACACCACCCAGCTGCGGTCTTCGCTGTACTCCAGCGACTGGGCGATCAGGCCGTAGCTGGCGTTTGGTTCATCTCCCGAGGGCGCGTACTGACCGGTGCCAGCCATCAGGGTGGCGTTGAGCTCATTGACACCGTACTGCAGGAAATTGGCCGTGGTGACCGGGCTGGTACCCTTGAAGGTGTAGGGGTTGAGGGTGTCGAAGGTGCCGAACGCCATCACCCGCAAGGTGCCGCCTTTGGGCGCGTCGGGGTTGACCCAGTCGAAGTGGGTGAACCTGGCGGGGTACTTGAGCGTGCCGAACTGCGCATAACCATGGCTTTCGCTGATCGTCGCGCTTGCGGGAGAGCTCAAGGCCAGGCTGAAGAACAGCAGGAGGAGGGGATGCGTCAAGGCAGAGATCCGATCCAGGCGGCTTGGGCTATAGGGCCAGTACCTTAACAGCTTGTATCGGGAGGAAAAAGGCGTTGCTGAGTACGCTCGGCCCCCGGTAGGCGCCGGCTTGCCGGCGATGAGGCCCGCCAGTCTTGTAGTGACTGTCTGGCCGCCGTCGCCAGCAAGCCGGCTCCTACCGGGGACGCGGTGTTTTTGAGGTTGTCGATTATCAGCGTGGTGCGGAAACCGTGATGATCTGCCCGGGCTTGAGGGCCTGGCCGGTGCGCGGGTTGAGACGCTTGAGGTGCTGCATCTCGACGTTGAAGCGCTTGGCGACGATATACAGCGAATCGCCTTTCTGCACCTTGTAGGTGGTGGCGGCCTTCTTGCTTGCCGTGGCCCGGGTATTGTCCTGCATGACCAGGGTCTGGCCGACCTTGAGATGGTGCCCCGAGAGCTTGTTCCAGTGCTGCAGGTCCTTGACGTCGACCCGGTTGGCCTTGGCAATCGAGATCAGGTTGTCGCCAGTCCTGACCTTGTAGCGGCGGGTCAGGCGTGCCGGTGGGTTGCCGGCAAGGGATTCGAACACCGGTTTCTTCGGTCGCAGGCCGATCAGCTCTTCGGGTTTCATCCGCGACAGGCTGGCGGTCAGCAGCTGTGCCTTGGAACTGGGTACCAGCAGGTGCTGCGGGCCGTCCATCGTGGCCTTCTGCTTGAACGCCGGGTTGAGTTGGATCATCTCGTCTTCGTCGATCTCGGCCAGAGCCGCGACCCGACTCAGGTCCATCGGTTGGTTGACTTCGACGGTGGCGAAATAGGGTTCGTTGGCAATCGGGTTCAGGTTCACGCCGTACGCTTCGGGGGCCATGACCACCTGGGACAGGGCCAGCAGCTTGGGCACGTAGTCGCGGGTTTCCTGGGGCAGCGGCAGGTTCCAGTAGTCAGTGGGTAGGCCGAGCTTTTCATTGCGCTCGATGGCCCGGCTGACCGTGCCTTCGCCGGCATTGTAGGCCGCCAGGGCCAGTAGCCAGTCGCCGTTGAACATGTCGTGCAGGCGGGTCAGGTAGCTCATGGCCGCCAAGGTGGACGCGGTGATGTCCTTGCGCCCGTCGTAGAAACGGTCCTGGCGCAGGTTGAAAGAGCGTCCGGTGGACGGAATGAACTGCCACAGGCCGACGGCATCGGCTCGTGAATAGGCCATCGGGTTGTAGGCGCTTTCGATCACCGGCAGCAACGCCAGCTCCAGCGGCATGTTGCGTTCTTCCAGGCGCTCGACGATGTAATGAATGTAGAGGCTGCCGCGCGAGCTGGCGTTCTCCAGGAACGCGGGGTTACTGGCGAACCACAGGCGCTGTTGTTCGATACGCGGGTTCACCCCCAGGCCGTCCTGCAACTGGAAGCCCTGGCGCATGCGCTCCCAGACGTCCTGGGGCGGGGTGGGCTTGGACTTTTCGCTGAGCCAGATCGGTTTCTGCTTGATCCGGGCACTGAGGTTCGGGGTCGGTTCGTTGTTGCTGTCCGAGGGGTGATGAAAGCCTGAGCAGCCCGCCAGGGTGGCGGACACAGCCACGGCGATAGCTTGAGCCAATCGCGTCAATGCGTCTGAATTGATGGGTTTTCGGTTGGATGACGACATTGGCTGGAAGTGAGTTCCGGGCGAAAATGTCGGGCGATTCTAGAAAGCGCTCAGGGTGCGGTCAACCATTCAGATTTTTAACCTTGGCCGCACCACTCTCAGAAGCTGTCTTTCCAACGGCGCAGGGCCGCAAAAACCTCACTCGGCGAGGTGTTATCGAGGCCGTTCCGTTCGTCTGCTTTTTCTTTAACAGATGTTTCACCGACCCGCAGGAACGGGTTGGTCTTCAACTCCAGGGCCAGGCTCGACGGCAAGCTGATGCGTCCCTCGGACCGCCAGTGGCTGACCTGCGCCAGGCGTTCGGCAATGTCCGGGTTACGCGGCTCGACCGCCTGGGCGAAACGCAGGTTGCTCAGGGTGTATTCGTGGGTGCAGTAGACGGAGGTATCGGCCGGCAGTGCGGCCAGTCGGCTCAAGGAGTGGTGCATCTGTTCCGGCGTACCCTCGAACAGGCGGCCGCAACCGGCGGCGAACAGCGTGTCGCCGCAGAACAGCAGCGGGCGCGCGGCATCCCCGTGGTAGAAGGCGATATGTCCCAGGGTATGGCCGGGTACGGCGAACACCTGGAACTCGAGGCCGAGTACCGTGACGCTGTCGTTGTCGTGCAGAGCCAGGTCGCGGGCCGGGATGTTTTCACTGGCCGGACCCAGTACACGGGCACCGCTGGCCTGCTTCAGGCGTTCGACACCGCCGACATGATCGTGGTGGTGATGGGTGACCAGGATGTCCGCGAGCTGCCAGCCCGGATGCTGTTCCAGCCAGGCCAGCACCGGCGCGGCATCGCCCGGGTCGACCACGGCGCAGCGGCGTCGGGTGGTATCCTGTAACAACCAGATGTAGTTGTCGGTGAAGGCGGGCAGCGCGTCGATCTGTATCATGGTGCAATTCCCAAGCGCAAAACAATGGCGCATCTTAGTGCTTGTGAAGCACTTGTGGCGAGTTGGAGAAGGCAATGACCGATAAAGCGTTCGCTCAGGCTGATCCTGACTGGCTGGCTCTGATCAGCGCGGCCCGCGACTGGCTGTCCGGCCCCCTGGGGCAACTGCTGCTCGACGAGGAGCGGCGCATGCTCGAGGACGAGCTGGGACGTTATTTTGGCGGCTACCTGGTGCATTACGGCCCGTCGGCCGAGCCCCCGCCGCTGGCCGAGCAGGTGCGCCGCAACGTGCGCCTTGGCGCGCCGCTGCCGGGGGTGGAAATCGTCTGCGAGGAGCAAGCCTGGCCGCTGAGCGAGCATGCCGCCGACGTGGTGGTGCTGCAGCACGGCCTGGATTTCTGTCTGTCACCCCATGGCCTGCTGCGCGAGGCCGCCGCCGCCGTGCGCCCCGGTGGGCACCTGCTGATCATCGGCATCAATCCCTGGAGCACCTGGGGGCTGCGCCGGGTGTTCGCCCACGACGCGCTGCGCAAGGCCCGTTGCATTTCACCCTCGCGGGTCGCCGACTGGCTCAACCTGCTGGGCTTTGCGCTGGAGAAACGCCGCTTCGGGTGCTATCGTCCGCCGCTGGCGTCGGCGGCCTGGCAAGCGCGGCTGGCGGGCTGGGAGCGGGTCGCCGGCGGATGGCAGCTGGCGGGCGGCGGCTTCTATCTATTGGTCGCGCGCAAGATCGTGGTTGGCCTGCGGCCCGTGCGCCAGGTGCGTCGCGAACCGGTCGGCAAGCTGGTACCGCTGCCGATGGCCAAGGTCAACCGGCGGCAAAGCGAACAGTAACTATTTTCTTCCTTGAGGGTCGAGCGTGCTCGGCCCGGGATGCGTCGGTCAGTTACCGGCGTGCCATGGGGTCATTTTCGATGGAAAGGTTGTAATGAGCGATACTGTTGAACTCTTCACCGACGGTGCCTGCAAGGGCAATCCCGGCCCGGGCGGCTGGGGCGCCTTGCTGGTCTGCAAGGGCGTCGAGAAGGAACTCTGGGGCGGCGCGGCCAACACCACCAACAATCGCATGGAGCTGATGGGGGCGATTCGTGGCCTCGAAGAACTCAAGCGTCCCTGCGAAGTCTTGCTGGTTACCGACTCGCAGTACGTGATGAAAGGCATCACCGAGTGGATGGTCAACTGGAAGAAACGCGGTTGGAAGACCGCGGCCAAGGAGCCGGTGAAAAACGCCGACCTGTGGCAACTGCTCGACGAGCAGGTCAGTCGTCACACGGTGAAGTGGAAGTGGGTGCGCGGGCATATCGGCCATCACGGCAACGAGCGGGCCGACCAACTGGCCAACCGTGGCGTGGACGAAGTGCGGGGGATCAAGCATGCGTAGTGTGGTACTCGATACCGAAACCACCGGCATGCCGGTCACCGACGGCCACCGGATCATCGAGATCGGTTGCGTCGAGCTGATGGGGCGCCGCCTTACCGGTCGACATTTCCACGTTTACCTGCAGCCGGACCGTGAAAGTGATGAAGGCGCCATCGGCGTACACGGCATCACCAACGAATTCCTGGTGGGCAAGCCGCGTTTCGCCGAGGTCGCCGATGAGTTCTTCGAATTCATCAAGGGCGCCCAGCTGATCATCCACAACGCGGCGTTCGACGTGGGCTTCATCAACAACGAATTCGCCTTGATGGGCCAGCAGGACCGGGCCGACATCACCCGCCACTGCAGCATCCTCGACACCCTGATGATGGCCCGGGAACGGCATCCGGGGCAGCGCAACAGCCTCGATGCCCTGTGCAAGCGCTATGGCGTCGACAACTCCGGCCGCGAACTGCACGGCGCCTTGCTCGACTCGGAGATTCTCGCCGACGTCTACCTGACCATGACCGGTGGTCAGACCAGCCTGTCCCTGGCCGGCAACGCCACCGATGGCAACGGTTCCGGTGAAGGTTCGGGCAACCAGGCCAGCGAAATCCGCCGCCTGCCGGCCGATCGCCAGCCAGCGCGGATCATTCGCGCCAGTGACAGCGACCTGGCCGAACACCTCGCGCGCCTTGAGGCCATCGCCAAATCCGCCGGTGCGCCGGCGCTCTGGACCCAACTGGCCGAGGCCGACGCGCAGCGCCACTGAGGCCTGCGGATGATCTTTTGTGCAGCGGCGATTGTCCTTCTAAGCTGAAGGAGCCGGTGCAGCGAGCTTCACCTTCCGGGGACCGGATGTCCCCGGACAGGAAGTCGAGGTTTCCCTTCCTGATCGTGCACCGTGACATCAAGGCTTGAGGATGGTTGGCCCAATGCATTTAGTCACGAACCAGAAGTATCCCGAAGTATCGGTCCGTGTAGCTGACGCTGGTTTCTCCGAGTACATCTGGGGCAGCGATTTCAGCTTTCAGGTCAAGGCCCATGGCCTGGCCGAAATCGGCAAGCGGGTCGATCAATGGCCGCTGGTCCCGGTGGCGCCCTATCGCAAGTGCTATGGCATCGACCCCGAGGAGTTCGCCAGTTATCGAGCGGCGGTGGACAGCGAAATCTTCATGGCCTATCTGGACGGCCGCGCGGTGGGCCATGTGGTGGTCAGTACCAACTGGAACGGTTTTGCCCATGTCGACGAACTGGCGGTCGATGCCTCGGCACGACGCCATGGGGTGGCCCGGGCGCTGCTGGATGTGGTGCGTTTCTGGAGCCACAAGAAGAACCTGCCGGGGATCATGCTGGAAACCCAGAACAACAACCTGGGCGCCTGTCGCCTGTACGAACGTTGCGGCTATGTGCTGGGCGGGATCGATCATTTGCGTTATCGCGGAATCGATGCGCAGACCGCGGAGGTGGCGGTCTTCTGGTATCTGTTGTTTGCCGGGCAACCGTGAGCGGCGGCCGGCTCTAGAGCAGCATCGCCGTGGCTTTTTCGCCGATGATTTCCAGCAGGGCCTTCAAGGCGGCGCTCGGCTCGCGGTCTTTCAAGGTCAGGGCATAGAGCGTGACGCCGATGGCCGGTGACAACGGGCAGACATCCAGCCCGCCGGCCCTGGCCCCGACGGCCGTGAACGGATCGACAATCGCCAGACCCTCACCGGCTTCGACCATGCTGCGCATCATCTGGTAGGTCTGCACCCGGGTCTGTACCTGCGGCGCCGGCCGCAAGGCTTGCAGCTTGCCGTCGAGCATCAGGCTCAGGGTGTCCTGTTCCTCCAGGCCGACCATGGATTGCCCAGCCAATTCCTGCAGGGCGATGTACTTCTGCTTGGGTTGCAGCCAGCCATGGGGCGCCAGCAATTGCAGTTTGCCTTCGGCCAGGGGCTGGGCTTGGATCTGTGGATGGTCGGGGTTGTGCAGGCTCAGGCCCAGCTCAACTTCCCGAAGCAACAGGCCGCGGACGATCTCGCGGGTGTGCTGGCTGGCGAGGGTGCAGGGGGTTTCGCGAAAGCGTCGGCGCAAGGCCGCCAGGCTCTGGGGCAGCAGTTGCTGGGCCAGGGTCGGTGTGCAGACCACTCGCAATGCGGGGTCCTGATGCTGGCGCAGGCTGCCGGCCAGGCGCCGCAGCGGTTCTATTTCCGCATACAGGCGGTGCAGCAGGGGTTGCAGCTCACGGGTTTCCCGGGTTGCCTGCATCCGTCCGCGCACGCTGGCGAACAGCAGGAAGCCCAGTTGTTGCTCGGCGTCTTGCAGGGTCGCGCTGACGGTGGCCGTTGGCAGTTGCAGCAACTCGGCGGCGGCGCCGAGGTTGCCGGTCTGCAGGAGGGCCTGGATTACTTCGATATGGCGTAAACGCATGCTTGAAGTCCGTGTCCAGCCGGGAGGGGGTCAGTGGACTGATCCTAACTCAAGTCTGCTCACATGACTTCAGGTGGCTGCCTGCGCCTGTTGTCCCCGATCAGGAAGCAGCGGTCGAGGGCTCGGGTTCGCGGATGAGCGTGACCCCGGATTGAACCAGTTGGAAGGAGTTGTCGTCGATTTTGTTAATGCGATCGCCAATGGCCAGTTTGTAGGTGGTGACAGGCTCCGTGCCGGCCAGGCCTTCGGTCGAAGGCGTGGATTCCTGGAACTCATGCACGGAATAGACGCGACCTTCCGCATCTCTGGCATGAAATTGTCCAACGAGTACTGCGGCCATCTGTTTAGAACCTCTGGAAATGAACACCCGATTTGCGGCTCAGTAGACCGTGGTTTGGCGGGGGAAGTTTTGCGCTGGGGAAAAAATAGTCGCTCTACTCTACAGGCTCTGGGCCGAAGAGGGGGAAAGCAGTGGACTGACGGGGCAAAAATCGTCGGAACAGTGGCACCTGATCATCTATAACTACTGTTCCTTTGCCAGTTAGTCGGGAGTTCTTATGAGCAACGTCTACACGGTCGCTGTCCTGGTCGGCAGCTTGAGAAAACAATCCATCAATCGCAAGGTTGCGCTGGCCCTGGCCGGGTTGGCACCGGCGAACCTGAAGCTGGTGATCGTCGAGATCGGCGATCTGCCGCTTTACAGTGAGGACGTCGATACCGACGCGCCGCCGGCGGCCTACCAGGTTTTTCGCGCACAGGTCCGGGCCGCCGACGCGGTGCTGTTTGTCACCCCGGAATACAACCGCTCGGTGCCTGGAGTCCTGAAAAATGCCATCGACGTCGGTTCCCGGCCCTATGGCAAAAGTGCCTGGAGCGGCAAGCCGGGCGCGGTGATCAGCGCCTCGCCGGGAGCCATTGGTGGTTTTGGCGCCAATCACCATCTGCGCCAATCCCTGGTGTTCCTCGACGTGCCCTGCATGCAACAGCCGGAAGCTTATCTGAGCGGTGCGGGCAGTGCGTTCGACGAGGCCGGCCAGCCGTCGGAGTCGATAAAACCCTTCCTGCAAGGTTTTATCAATGCCTATGGACAATGGGTTGAGTGCTACAAGAAGGCCTAGAGCGGATTTTCCAGGCGCTGACGGATCAGCCCCTGGGTTTCCTTCAACCAGGCATCGATCTGTGCCGCCGATAATTGCGCGGTGATGCAATACCGCCGTCCACCCCAGATCAGCACCAGCCAGGCATCGATCGCTTCCTGCGAGGGGTGGGAAGCCAGGTCGGTGCAGGCGTCGAAGGCTTCCCGCCATTTCTGCGACAGCTCCTGGAACACCCGTTGGTGGTGCTTGGGCTCGGCGATCTGGTGTTCGAGCATCAGCAGCGGGTAGTCGAACAACGGTTGATTCGGACTTGCCGGATGCCCGCTGAGCTGCACCAGCCGCTCGACGCGCGCCTGCCAGCCCAGGCCCTCGGCCTGGATCACCTGGTCATCGAGTTGGCGCAGCAAACGTTCGATGCTATGACGCACATAACCGGACAACAGCGCGGCCTTGCTCGGGAAATAGTCGTACAGGGTACCGATGGCGACACCGGCTTCCAGGGCCACCGCACGGGTGGTCAGGGCGGACCAGCCGCTGCGCTGCCAAATCCGAACAAAGGCCTCGTAAATGGCCTCGACAGTGAATATCGCCCGTGCCTGGCTGGGCCGCTTGAGCGGCTTGGCGCGGGGCTTGAGGCTGTGTGCAGCCGGCTTGCCGGCGTTTCCGAACCCGTTCTTCATGGTCTGCCATTAAGCTGGTTGCACCCGCAATCGTTGCAGATAGGAGTCTGATTATGCCAAGTGCCAGCACGGTAACACGACTGATCACCCGCAAGAACGGTCTCGACCAGAGCCGCATCGAAGTACAGGAACGGGCCCTGGTGGCCGGTCCTGGAGAGGCGCTCCTCAAGATCGAACGCTGTGCCCTGACCACCAACAACATCACCTACGCCGCCTATGGCGACTCGATGAACTACTGGGGATTTTTTCCTACCGGGCAGTCGGAGTGGGGCCAGATACCGGTATGGGGCTTTGCCGATGTACTGGTGTCGAATGTCGACGGGGTGGCGGTGGGGGAGCGGTTCTACGGTTACTTTCCGATTGCCAGCCATCTTTGGATGAAGCCGGAGCGAGTGACCGAGCGGGGTTTTTATGACGGCGCAGAGCACCGCAGGGACCTGACCTCGGCCTATAACCAGTATACGCGCTGCAGTTGGGACCCTTACTACAGCCCAGACACCGAGGACCTGCAGATACTGCTCAAGCCGTTGTTCCTGACCTCGGCGATGCTCGCCGACTTCCTCCAGGACAACCAGTTCTTCGGCGCCACGCGCCTGGTGTTTTCCAGCGCGTCGAGCAAGACCGCCTTTGGCACGGCGGTGTGCCTGGAGGGCCGGCCCGAACTGACCCGTGTCGCCCTGACGTCCGCCTCCAACCGCGAGTTTGTCGCCGGCCTGGGCTGTTATGAACAGACCCTGGCCTACGATCAACTGGACCGCTTGGAAGCCGATCAGCCGACGCTCTATGTGGATTTTTCCGGTGACCTGGCGCTGCGTGATCGGGTGCATCAGCGCCTGGGCCGACAGTTGCTCTACAGCTGCTTCGCCGGTTCCGCGCAAACCACGGGTGAGGCGCAACTCACGGCGATCGAAGGGCCGCAGCCAGTGTTCTTCTTTGCGCCGATCCAGATCCGCAAGCGTAACGCCGAATGGGGGCCGGAACAGGTAAGCCGATATATCGGCGAGGGGCTGCAGCGTTTCTACCAGACGGTGAGCGCAGGGCCGACGCCGTTGCTGGAGGTTGTCGTGGATGAAGGCTACGCCGCCGCCCAGCAACTGATCTCACGGCTCTATCACGGGCAGGTGCCGCCGGCCCAGGGCAATATTATCAAGCTCTGAAATCCCGGTGCTGGTGCGCTGCGGTGAACACATAGCCTGTGGGAGCGGAGCTTGCCCGCGAAGCTTTTGGCGTCCTTGAGGGCGCCTTCGCGGGCAAGCTCCGCTCCCACACAAGCTCCGCTCCCACATCAGTTGCCTTGCGGCATTTCACCTTTCGTCAGGCGCTGGTTGATATCAACGATCACTTGCGGCAGATCGTTGAGGGTGTCGATCAGGTAGTGCGGCCGGGAGCCGGCGAACACCATGTGAATACGCTGGCGCTCAGTGTCCAGGCTCGCCCGGTCGAGGCCGCGGTATTGCTCGTAGGTCAGCCCCAGCGCATTGCCCGAACACACCAGGGCGACGGTCCACATACCGGCCCGGCGACCTTCGAGGATCCCCGGGACGGTATCGTCGACCTTGACGCAGGCGGCAACGTCGTCGATGCCCAGCGCGATCACGTTGGCCAGGGCCTGGGCTGGCCAGGGGCGACCGTTCGGTACTTCGTCGGTGGCTACCACATGGTCGGCGACATAGCCGTTGCTGGCCGCCAGGGCCACGACCTTCTCCATGACCCGGGCCGGATAACCCGAGCACGAACCGATCTTCAGTCCCTGCCGGCGCAGTGTGGCGATGGTCTCCAGGGCTCCGGGAACCAGCGCCGAGTGTTCGGCGATTTTCTCGATCTGCAGGGGCATGAAGCGCTCGTAGATGGCCGTGACGTCGTCATCGCTCGGGGCGCGGCCGAACACCTCGCGGTAGCGCTCGCTGATCGCCGGTTGGTCGCATAGCGTGCGGATATGGTCCCATTTGCCCATGCCCATGGGGCCGCGGGCTTCCTCGATGGACACCGACACGTCGAATTCGGCAAAGGCCTCGACGAAGATCTGGGTCGGGGCGAATGAACCGAAATCGACGACGGTGCCGGCCCAGTCGAGGATGGCGGCTTGCAGTTGGGTGGGATTGCGGTAGTTCATGTCGGTCAGCCTTGAATACAATAATAGAAAATTGGAATACAGACCTGTAGGAACCGGCTCGCTGGTGATGCGATCTGGTCGTCGCCATCGTCGTTGCCTGGAAAAACGCTATCGCCAGCAAGCCGGCTCCTACAGGGGGCGTGTTCAGTCTTGGGTTCTAGATATCCAGCACTTCCATTTCCCGCAGGACCTCTGCGATAGCCGCCACTGCTGCCCGCATCTCACTGCGCCCGACCTGGCCGATACAGCCCACGCGGAAGGTCTCGACCCGGGTCAGCTTGCCCGGATAAAGAATGAAACCCTTGGCCTTGACCCGTTCGTAGAACGCCTTGAACTGGTAACGCGGATCTTTCGGGGCATGGAAGGTGACGATGATCGGCGCCTGGATCGACGCCGGCAGGAAGCTGCGCAAGCCGAGCCGGGCCATTTCCTCCAGCAACACCTGGCAGTTGTCGGCATAACGCCCGAGGCGGGCGGGCCGGCCGCCTTCCTCGTTGTACTGCAACAGCGCCTCGTGCAGCGCCGCGACCACATGGGTCGGTGGGGTGAAACGCCATTGGCCGGTCCTGGCCATATAGGCGTGCTGATCGTGCAGATCCAACGCCAGTGAAGGCGAGTTGCCGGCGGCGGTGGCCAGTGCTTGCTTGCGGGCCAAGACGAAGCCCATTCCGGGCGCGCCTTCCAGGCATTTGCCGGAAGCGCCGATCAACGCATCGAACGGCACCTGGCGGGCGTCGATGGGCAAGGCGCCGAACGAACTCATGGCGTCGATGATCAGGCGCTTGCCGTGACGCGCGACTACCTCGGCGATGTCCGCCAGTGGATTGAGGATGCCGGTGCTGGTTTCGCAGTGGATCAGCGCGACATGGCTGAGGGTTGGCTCGGCAAGCAGCAAGCGCTCGACATCAGCGGCGGCGGTGGGCTGGTCCTCGGCGGTTTCGAAGGTGCTGAACGAACGGCCCAGGACTTCGCAGATCTTCGCCAGGCGCTGGCCGTAGGCGCCGTTGATCAGCACCAGTACTTTGCCATCCCGGGGCACCAGAGTGCCGATGGCCGCCTCCACGGCGAAGGTGCCGCTGCCTTGCAAGGGGACGCAGTGATGGCTGTCGGCAGCATTGACGATCGCCAGCAGTTGTTCGCACAGACGGGCCGTCAGTTGGTTGAACCCTTCATCCCAGGAGCCCCAGTCCTGGCTCATCGCCTGGCGAGTGCGGGCCGAAGTGGTCAGTGGACCTGGGGTGAGCAGGACGGGATCGGCAGTACGCATGCGGGTTTCTCGCGGCAGGGATCGTTGACGGGATACAGGGCATAAATTGCCGTTTGGCTTGTCATCAATCAAATTGTTTGTTGTTATGCGAGCTATCAGTGAGGCCGATAGCAATGAACCTGTTCCAACTGCGCGCATTCGATGCCGTGGCCCGCGAGGGCAGCTTTACCCGGGCCGCGGCCCGGCTGTTCATCAGCCAGCCGGCCGTGACCGGGCATATCAAGGCCCTGGAAGAGCACTACCAGATCACCTTGCTCAGGCGCACCGCGCGGCGTGTGGAACTGACCGCCGAGGGCACCCGGCTGGCGGCGATTACCCGGGCCATGTTCGGCCTGGCCGAGGAGGCCCAGGTCATGCTCGAAGCCAATCGGCAATTGTTGACCGGGCGCCTGGAAATCGCCGCGGACGGACCGCATAGGGTCATGCCTATGCTCGCCCGGCTACGGGCGCGCTATCCGGGAATCACCGTCAACCTGAGACTGGGCAATGCCCAGGAAACCCTGGCGGCGCTGTTGTCCGAGCATGCCGATGTGGCGGTGCTGACCGAGGTCGAGCCGCGTAAGGGCCTGTACCTGCAATCCCTGAGCGAGTCGCGGATCTGTGCGCTGGTGCCGCAGGGGCATCCATGGCTGGCCGAGCCACAGGGTATTGCCCTGGAGCAATTGGACCAGGTGATCATGGTGCTGCGCGAGCCGAGTTCGATCACCCGACGCACCTTCGACCAGGCCTGTACCCAGGCCGCTGTGAATCCGCGGGTACTGCTGGAACTGGACAGCCGCGAGGCGGTGACCGAAGCGGTGGCCGCGGAGTTGGGCGTGGGTATCGTCTCATCGCTGGAGGTCAGTCATGACCTCCGGGTGCGGGCGCTGCCGATCAGGGGTGACGGCTTGAGCAACCGGCACCAGATCGGCTGCCTGGAGCGGCGCAAGGAGCTGCGGCTGATTCAGGCGTTTCTCGGGCTGGCGCCGGAAACTGTTGCGTTGTTCAGCCCGGCCTGAAAAAAGGCCTGGCGCTGGTGCAGGCTCCAATGCTGCTGGATGTACTCATGCAGGGCCACGCATTGTCCGGGGTAAAGCAGCCAGAGCTGTTCCGGCGTGGCGGCCAGTTCCAGGGCCAGTCGCCGTCTGCCGGCGGGGCCCAGCAGGGCCGCGCCGCGGCTGTCACTGCGGCCTTCCAGGAGGATGTCATCGCGGCTCAGGCGCGCCAGTTCCTTGAGTCCGGGGCGGGGCATTCGCACGATGTACCAGATGTTTTCGCACAGGCAGCGTGTGGCGGCTGCTGGCGGTTTATCGGGGTGTTCATACAGATAGAACTCCCCGGGGTCCTCGTCCGTCGCATTGACGCTGTCCTGCTGTTCCCACGGCGCGGCACCGCCGAGTGGCAGATCGGCCAGCAGCGGCGGGTCGACGGCAGCGTAGCGGTCCCGGTCAGAGAGGAAACCACAGATCACCGGCTGGTCGGGCTCGTTCTCGACAAAATCGATCAGCACCTGGCTACCGACCCGCAGGGCCTGACCTTGCGCGGCCCCCGGCGCTACCCAGCAGCCTGGCGCGCGGTCCTCGGGCTGGACGCTGTTCGACAACTGCACCCGCAGGCGTCCCAGGGCATCCGGGCGGGCGGTGCCTGCATGTGCCCCCAGCACGGTGCCGATCTGATAACCCTGCGCGGCCGCGCGTTTGTGCCGCAAGGAGGGGCGAAATGGCGTTGCCCAGGGGATGGCCCGGAAGTGGTTGCTGTAGCCGTGGGCGCTGAAACACCCATCATGCAGGCCGTCGTCGTCCTCGACACTGAACGCGTCGATGGGGCCTTGGTCCAGGCACTGTTCGCCCCGATGCTGAACTTCGGTGATCAGCCATTGATCGTTGAGCGCTTGCCGTGGATGGCCGCCGATCCGTCGGACTTCGCCGCTGCGCAGGCTGTCCAGGTTGCTATAGCCCTGGATCTGGCGTTGTTCGCAACGCAGCCGCTCAAGGATACGCTGGCTGCGTTGCTGTTCGTGTCGCTGGCGCGGCGTGGGGCTGGCGGTGTGCAGGCCATAGGCGTGTGCCTGGTTGGCGGCGCTGTCGCCGGGTATCTGTGGTGGCCAGGCGGGGGGATGTCCGGGCAGTCGGCTGTCATGGCTGGCGAACATCTGGTGACGTTCGTAGAGTTGGCTGATAAAGGGCTGCCCGAGTCCCGAGGCACTGTCGTGACAGGGCACCACGCCGGACCGTTCGGGAAAACTCTGGGGGTCTTCGGCGAACACCAGGACATGCCGTTGCGGCGCCTGTTCGAAGTGATAGTGGATACCCTCTTCCTCGCAGAGCCGGTTCAGCAACTGCAGGTCGTTTTCATCCTGCTGCAGGCACAGGGTTCGGCGCGGGTACCGGCCGTGCTCGAGCTCGAAGCGGTAATCGGCGGCCTCCAGGTCGTGGGCCTGCAGCAGCCGCAGGAGAATCGCCGGAACACTCAGGTCGCAGAATGCCCGCCGTCGCGGGTAACGCGCCAGGGCTTGCAGGCGCGGTACCAACACCACCTGGTAATGACAGAGCCGGGGCTCCAGGTAGCGGCTGCTGATTTGCTCAATGACCCCATGCCAACTGGCCTGTCCGCGGCCCAGGCTCAGCCGGGCCGGACGATGCAGCAGGGGCTCCAGGTCCAGGGCGGTGTCGCCGAGCAATTCCATCTCGAAACGAAAGGGCTCGTTCAAGGCCTCACGGCCCTTGAAACGGATGACCGGCAAGGGGTCAGGGAGCAGGCCGATGGTCAGTGAGATCTGTCGTTCCTTGTCCTGAGGCATTTCGTCGCTTCTCCACGGATTTTGCGGCAGAGGGTACGAAAAGCCGATGGCACCTGGACACCGCAAAACGATGTTTGGGAAATTGCCTACGATCATCAGGGTAGAGTCGTAATCTTCGTCAGGTTTTGGTCGATTGGCGGGTTGTGGCCGTATAAACTGGGCGGCAAAGCGTCGGCCAATAAATGTCACGACGCCTCTGATCGAGAGAGTGAGTAATGGGCGCACAGTGGAAGGTTAAACACAAAGAAGCGGCGGCCAACGCCAAGGGCAAGATCTTTGGCAAGCTGGTCAAGGAAATCACCATTGCCGCCCGTAACGGTGCGGACATCGCCACCAACGCACACCTGCGTCTGGTGGTCGAGCAGGCGAAAAAGGCCTCGATGCCCCGTGAGACCCTGGAACGCGCCATCAAGAAAGGCTCGGGCCAGTTGGGCGAAACCGTGCAGTATCACCGCGTGACCTACGAAGGCTTCGCCCCGCACCAGGTGCCGTTGATCGTTGAGTGTGTCACCGACAACATCAACCGTACCGTGGCGGAAATCCGCGTGGCGTTCCGCAAGGGCCAATTGGGCGCGTCGGGTTCGGTGTCCTGGGACTTCAACCATGTCGGCCTGATCGAAGCGGCCCCGGACAGCCCGGAGGCGGATCCGGAAATGGCCGCTATCGAAGCCGGCGCCCAGGATTTCGAACCGGGCGAGGAGGGCGCGACCCTGTTCCTCACCGAGCCGACCGACCTCGACGCGGTGCAGAAAGCCCTGCCGGAGCAAGGCTTCACCGTGTTGTCGGCCAAGTTGGGTTACCAGGCGAAGAATCCGGTCAGCGGCCTGAGCGACGAGCAGATGGCCGAAGTCGAAGCCTTCCTCGAAGGCCTGGACAACCATGACGACGTGCAGGACATGTTTGTCGGCCTGGCGGGCTGATCCTGTAGGAGCGAGCTTGCTCGCGATGGTGGTCAGGACACCGAGGGGTATCAGGTGCCCGGCGTTATCGTTGACGTCCATCGCGAGCAAGCTCGCTCCTACAATGGCATTAGGGCTCGCCACCTGATCGTTTTATGCCAGTGTTGCGCAGATCGCCTCGAATCCCGGCCGGGCCAGCACATCCGGCTGGACGCAGCGCAACTGCAAGGCCTGCAGCGACTCAAGCGCAGGCTGATCCATCGCCCCGTCGATCCGCTCCAGCAACTCCCCCAGGAAAATCCCGAACGCGCGCACCTCGATACGTTGCAGGGCGCGGGTCTCCAGGCTGTCGGTCGGCGCATGGAACGACGCGGCGCCAAAATCCCCGAGCAGACAGTCCCCGGCTTCGTTGTAGAGAATATTGTGTGCGTACAGGTCGCCATGGCACAGCCCCAGGCGATGCAGATGCGCACCCACCGAGGCGATCCCGCGTGCCATGCGCAAGGCTTGACCGGCACTGAAGCGGGTCTCGCTCGGGTACACATCACGGCTGCACGAATCGAGGCTCGGCAACGCCGCGAGATTGGCGAATTGCCGATCGATCAGCTCCATCACCAGGCCGGCCTGGCCATCGGGATGGCCGGCGATGCGCCCTTCGACCTTGATCAGGCTCGGATGCAGGCCCGCTGCGATGCAGGCATTCATTTCATTCTGCGGCGAACCGTCGCTGGTCATGCTGCCTTTGTACAGTTTGACCGCCACCGATAAGGCTGGCGCTGCCGGACGGCTCCAGCGTGCCTGGCTGATCACCCCCGAGGCGCCTTCGCCCAGGCGCTGTTCAAGCTGCAACTGGTTCCAGTCGATGCTCGGCGTGCTGTCGCCGACCAGCACTTCGCCGGTGTGATCAAGCTTCGGGTTACCGGCGTAGGCGATCCAGGCCAGGCTCGGCAGGGTCAACAGCCACTGCGGCAACTCGTCCAACTGGTTGGCGGCGATGCGGATCAGTTCCAGCCTATGGCAGTCCGCCAGGCTGGCGGGCAGGGTGCGCAGGCGATTGCCGGCCAGCATGAGCTTCTGCAACAAGGGCCGGCGGCCCAGTTCTTCCGGCAGTTCGGTGATACGGTTGTCGGTCAGGATCAGCCAGCGCAAAAGAGGCGGCAGGCCGGCGGCCGGCACCTGCTCGATGCGGTTGGCCTTGAAGGCGACCATGCTCAGCTTGGCGCACTGGCCCAGGCAAACCGGCAACTCGGTGAACAGATTGTCCGAGCAGAACAGGATACGCAGATGCGGCAGCCGGTGCAGGTCGTCCGGCAAACTGCTCAGCGCGTTGCCGCTCAGATTGAGGATTTCCAGGGAGTCGGCCAGCTGGAAAATTTCCCGGGGGAACTCGCTCAGCCCGCAGGACAGGTCGAGTCGCTTGATACCGGTCAGTTGGCCGGCGCGCAGTTGGGCAAGGGTATCCATAAGCAGGCGTGAGTACTCGTCGCGATCATCGAAAAAAGACCGCCATGATAGCAATGTTGTTCAGTGATGGTGTTGTGATGAGCCAGTGCGGGGCGGGTGTCAGTCTTGGCTGACGGCCTCAGGCCCGACTTCGAGCAACTGTCCCAGCCGACTGCGGGTCCGCGCCAGGTCGATGGCGTTGCCGCCGAGGCTGTCACGCAGCGACCGCTCGCCGATCAACAGCAGGCGCTTGTCCTGGTCGTACAGCACGTCGATCAGGTTGATGAAACGCTGCTGGGCCGCGATCGAGCAGTCCTCCAGATTGGGCAGTTCATCAATGATCCAGGTGTCGAAGCGTCGGCACAGCTCCAGGTAATCCATCACGGCCGTGGGTTGGTCGCACAGGTCGGCGAACTCGAAACGCACGGTGCGCTCGGCACACAGGCGCACGTTAAGTTGCCGGGCACCCACCCGTAGGCCAAAGGCCGGAGCCTGGCGTTGCGGCAACCGCAGGGCCTGGCGTTGTGCCGGGCTGCCCGGCCAGACGTACTGGCCCTGGGTGAATTGCTGTTGGGTATGGCCGCGTGGCTGGCTGCGGTAGTCATGCGGGCCGCCGACCTCCATGACCTCCATGCGGGCGTTGATCAGGTCGATCACCGGCTTGAAGCGGGCGTGGTAGAGCGGATTGGGCAGCAGGCCCTCGGGTGGGTAATTGGAGGTGACCAACAACAGCACGCCGCGCTGGAACAGGGCCTTGAACAACCGACTGATGAGCATGGCATCGCCGATGTCATGGACATGGAATTCGTCGAAGCATAGCAGCCGGCAATCCTGGAGCAGTTCGTCGAGGGTCCGGCCCAAGGCATCCGGTGTTTCCCGATGACGGAACATGCCCTGGTGCAGGTGGGTAAAGAAGTCGTGGAAGTGCACTCGCTGTTTCTCGGCAATCGGCACGGCCTGGAAAAAGCCGTCCAGCAACCAGCTCTTGCCGCGTCCGACCGCTCCGTGCAGGTACAGGCTGCGTTGGCGGCCCTGGGGCGCGCTGTGCAGCAGCGCGCTGGCCTGCTGCGCCATGCGTTCGATGACCCGCTGCTGACTCAGGCTCAGGGTGTAACCCTGGTGGTTGGCCTTGCGTCGGAAATACTCATGCACGTCGTGGGCCGGCGCTATGACACTGGCCTTGCCAGCGAAAGCCTTGCCGAAGAAGCGGCGCAAGGCTGGCCAACGGGATTTCAGGCCAGGGCGATGGGGGGGCGGAGCGGCCAACGGAAAAGATCCCCTTGCGTAAAAATCCAGAGCGTCTGGGTCGTGATAGTGTGACAAACATCATGCCTCGGGAGGCACAATGCTATGGAAAAAGGATCAAGGCATATCGCTATATTGATTAATCTTTAACCACTTTCCAAGTTTTACCGTGACGTCTCAATCAAGGCAACCTCTATTCAGAAGGAGTTGGATCTTGAAATGACCTATGGCTTTGGCATTGTCCCATGTTCCGGGGCTGGTAAACCTGTTGCCTGTCGCAGGCGGATCTCAGGCCCATGCTTGAACAGGAGCCTGAACCCAGTGGAACAATCAGCCACCGCGTTCTACCTGATCCGCCGCGATCACTGGGTTTAGGGACGCTTCGCCCCTCTGCGCGGCGGTGCGGCGTTCCGACAAGCCGGCCCGCCACGGGGTAGTGTGTCTTTCAAGTGGATAACGCTGGCTACTAGCGCTCGATACTGCGGTTCCAGCGGGCGTTCCACTCAGGCCGCAGCAGGTTGACCTGATCCCAGTCGATGGCCACCGCTGTGTCCAGGTATTGCTTCATGGCCTCGACCTGGCCGCGGGTCTTGTCGGTGGTCGGGGTGTTGGGGTTGGACGGGATCTGGTCGCCATCTTCCAGTGCCGCCGCCTGGGCCTCGGGGGTCAAGAGGAACTCGGCGAGTTTCTGCGCCAACGCGGGCTCGGTGTTGTTGGCAATCGCGCACTCGGCGACGTTCAGCACCACCGCGCCTTCCTTGGGTTGTGCGTACTCCACCGGGATACCCTTGAGCTTGAGCGCAGTGACCTGGGTCGGGGTCAGCGGAAACAGCGCCGCTTCGTCGGTCTGGACCATCTCCGAAAGCTTGGCCGAACTCGGGATGTACTCCAGCACATTACGCCCCACGCTGCCCGGCCAGGCCTTGAAACCCGGCTCGACGTTGGTCTCGCTGCCGCCCTGAAGCCGGTTGAACATCAGGAAACCATGCAGGCCGAAGGTCGAGGACGACATCGACTGGAACACCAGTTTGTCCTTGTATTTGCTGTCCGCCATGTCCATCCACGAGGTCGGCGCGGCCCAGCCTTTTGCCTTGAACAGCCGCGTGTTGTAGGCCAGCCCGGTGACCCCCAGGCTGACGGCCACCGCCTGCTCCTTGATCCGGCCCTTGGCCGGGATCTGTGCCAGGGTCGGGCTGTCTTCGAGTTTGCTGCACAGGCCCATGGAGATCGCCCGGTACATGATTCCGTCATCGAGGAAGATCACATGCAGCTGCGGGTTGTCCTTGCTCGCCTGGACCTTGGCGAGAATGTCGGCGGAAGTGCCGGGCACAATGACCACCTTGACGTGATTGGCCTTTTCGAAGGGCGGCAGCACCTTGTCGGTGTACAAGCGCTCCATGGTCCCGCCGTTCATGCCCAGGTACAGCGTGGGCTCGGCTAGGGCCGGCGCGGCGCCCAGCAGGGTCATGAGAGGCAGGCAGGACAAACCGATCAGGGCATTGCGTTGAGCATTTTTCATGGCGCGATCTTCCTCTGGGTTCTGACGGCCCGCTCAAACAGCGGGGGTGGCGTGGAAACGGGTAATGGAAAAGGCTTCGATCGGCGTCGACGATTGGCCCTGGCACACCAGCTCGGCAAGGACTTCACCCACCGCCGGGCCGATCTGGAAGCCCGCGCCGGCAAAGCCGAATGCGTGCAGCAGACCGGGTTGGGTGCTGCTCGGGCCGATCACCGGCTGGCGGTCGGGCAGGTAGCCTTCGGTGCCGCTCCAAGTGCGAATCGCCTGGGCACCTTCAAGAAACGGATAGAGCTCGACGGCCTGGCGGAGAATCTCCAGCACGGCGCTCTGTCCCGGTCGGGCACGGGCGTGGTCGAGGGCAAAGCCCTGGCCGCCGCCCAGCACGCAGTTGCCGCGGGCGACCTGGCGGGCATAGATGCCACCGCCCTCGACACCGGTGCTGGCGTCCATCACCAGGGGCAAGGGTTCGGTCACCAACATCGCCGGATGGCCGGAATACATCGGCACTGCTTCACCGAACTGCGCGGCCAGGCTGCCAGCCCAGGCGCCAGCGCAATTGAGCAGCCAGGGCGCGTGAACCTCGAGGCCTTTCCGGGTCCGCAGGACAAAACCTCGGCCGTCGTGCTCGACCTGGCTCACCTCGCTCTGTTCCAGCACCGTCGCGCCGAGCTGGCGGGCAGCCCGGGCAAACGCCGGAGAGACCAGCCGGGGATTGGCGTGGCCGTCGTCGGGGCAGAAGGAGGCGCCTTCGGCGACCTGGCCGACCCACGGAAAACGCTGGCGCAACTGGTCACGGTCAAGCACTTGCAGGTCGAGCCCGAAGCCCTGGCTGCTGTCGGCATAGGCTTGCAGGGCGGCCAGGTCGCCGAGGCTACGGGCCAGCTTGAGATGCCCCGAGCGCTGGTATTCGCCATCGATACCGATCAGTTCTGGCAGGCGGGACCAGATCCCGTGGGCACGCTGGGACAGCGGCAGTTGCGACAATGGCCGACCCTGGCGGCGCACACCGCCGTAGTTCACGCCGCTGGAATGCGAGCCGCAGAAGTCCCGCTCCAGCAGTGCCACGCTACGGCCTTGACGGCTCAAGGCGAGGGCCGCCGAAGCACCGACAATGCCGCCGCCGAGAATCACCACGTCGACCTCGATCATGGCGCGACCTCCACGCCAAAGGGCAGTGGCTTGATTGGCGCCTGGGCCCGTAGACGGCCAATGCTGTCCAGGGCCAGGCCGCTTTCGCAGGCGATAATTTCCGCCGTCGCCGCACCACAGATCCGGCCCTGGCAGCGGCCCATGCCGACCCGGCAATGGGCCTTGACCCGATTGATCTCCCAATGGCCTTCGCGGACTACCGCGCGTACCTCGCCGACGCTGACTTCCTCGCAGCGACACAACATCAGCCTGTCCGGGGCTTCTTGCGCCCAGCGCAGGGGAAAAGGGAAGGCCTGTTCCAACCCCTGGCGGAACGCATCGATACGCTGCAGGCGAGTCTCCAGAAACGCTGTCCGCTGCGGATCAACGGCGCGTCCCAGGTCTTCCAGCAGCGCCAGCGCAGCTCGCTCGCCAGCCATTTCCGCCGCATCGGCGCCCATGATTCCGGCGCCATCGCCGGCCAGATACACGCCCGCCATGCTGCTGCGGCCGGTGCTGTCGCGCTCCGGCAGCCAGGCGCGATTCAAGGGGTTCCAGTTGAAGCGGCAACCCAGTAGATCAGCCAATTGGGTTTCGCTGCGCAACCCGTGGGCGAAGGCCAGCGCATCGCAGTCGAGCGCGCGCACGAAGCCGCCCTGGCGCCAGCGCAACGACTGCACGCGCTGTTCGCCGTCGACCTGTTGCAGATGGGCGTCCTGATGCACCGGGATGCCGTGGGCCATCAGCCAACTGCGGTAATACAGGCCCTTGGCGAGGGTCAGCGGTTGCCTGAGCAAACCGGGCAGGGCGCGGCACTGGGCACTGAAGGGCGCGCTGTCGAGCACCGCCACTACCTTCGCCCCGGCCTTGGCGTATTGGTAGGCCACCAGATACAGCAGCGGTCCGCTGCCGGCGAACACCACCCGTTGGCCGATGGCACAGCCCTGGTACTTCAGGGCAATCTGCGCGGCACCGAGACTGTAGACCCCGGGCAAGGTCCAGCCGGGGATCGGCAGCACCCGGTCGGTGGCGCCGGTGGCGACGATCACCTTCGAGTAGGCCAGGCGCCCGGCACGACCTTGTTGCAGTGTGTCGAGGGCAGAGTCCTCGGCATTCCACACCAGGGTCTCGGGCCGGTAGTCGAGTTGTTCGCGCAGACGCTCCAGGGTCTGGTGGATCGCGACGGCCTTGCGGGCTTCGAAACCGTAGAGCTTCACCGGCGAACGACGGAAGTTCTCCGGCTGGCGTCGATAGATCTGTCCGCCGCCGTGCGCGGCTTCATCCAGCAGGCAGGGGCGCAGGCCATGGGCTACCAGGGTTTGCGCGGCCCGGATACCGGCCGGTCCGGCCCCGACGATCACTATCTCAGACATGGGCAGCCCGCCGGCTCAAATCCCTTGTAGGAGCGAGCTTGCTCGCGATGGGCGTCAACGAAAACGCGGGGTATCCGGATAGTCGCGGTGCCCTTGGGTTCATCGCGAGCAAGCTCGCTCCTACAGGGTTGGATTTTGCGTACGTCATGGCGTGTTTCTCCCTTCTCGACGGACCTGCTGTCCGGCTTCGAGCATCGTCGAGCAGGCGCGCACCCGACGCCCGTCGGCCAGCCTGACCCAGCAATCCTGACAGGCGCCCATCAGGCAGAACCCGGCACGGGGCTCGCCGCCAAAGTCGCTGTGGCGCAGGTATTCCCCGGTGGTCAGCAGCGCGGTGAGCAGGGTATCGCCCTGCAGACCGCTGGCCGGTTCGCCGTCGAGGGTAAAGTCCAGGGCCGGGCGGTCGCCTTCGGCCAGTCGTTTCAGCAGTGCCATGTCGGCCTCATTGTTTGCCTACCAGTACCCGGTCCAGGCCATAGACCCGGTCGAGCAGAATCATCGTCAGCGCGGTCAGCGCAATCACCAGGGCCGAGACCGCCGCCATCATCGGGTCGATGGATTCGGTGGCGTACACGTACATGCGCACCGGCAGGGTCTGGGTCGCGGGGGAGGTGACGAAAATCGACAGCGTCACTTCGTCGAAGCTGTTGATAAACGCCAGCAGCCAACCGCCGGCCACGCCAGGCAGGATCATCGGCAGGGTGATCTGGCGGAACAGCGTGAAGCGCCCGGCACCGAGGGATTCGGCAGCCTGTTCGGCGCTGCGGTCCATGCCAATGGCGGCGGCCAATACCAGCCGCAGCACATAGGGGGTGATCACCAGCACATGGGCGCCGATCAGCCAGGCGAAGCTGCCGTTGACCCCCATCAGGGCGAACAGGCGCAACAACGCAACCCCGAGCACCAGGTGCGGGATGATGATCGGCGAGAGAAACAGGCCATTGAGAAAGTCCCGCCCGGGAAACTGATGACGGGTCATCGCCAGGGCCGCCGGAACCGCGATCAGGGTCGCCAGGCTGGCGGCGCTGAACGCCAGGATCAGGCTGTTGTAGAACGCCTGGACAAAGTCCGCGCGCTCGAACACCGCGCGGAACCAGCGCAATGAGAAGTCCGTGGTCGGCAGGCTCAGGGTGTTTTCCGGGGTGAAGGCCACCAGGCACACCACCACCAGTGGCGCCAGCATGAACACCACGATCAGGCTGTGGAACAGCAGGGCCAACGGGCCGTTTCTGGACATTTACGCGGCCCCCAGGGATTTTTTGTAGCGACGTTCGATCATCCGATTCCACGACAGCATGATCAGCAGATTGAGCAGCAACAGCACCACGGCAATCGCCGCGCCCATCGGCCAGTTGAGTTCCGAGAGGTACTGGTCGTAGACCAGGGTCGCGACCATCTTCAGGCGGCGTCCGCCGAGCAGGCCGGGAATCGCGAAGGAACTGGCGGACAGGCCGAACACGATCAGCGTGCCGGACAGCACTCCGGGCATGACCTGCGGCAACACCACCAGGTGCATCACCTTGGCGTGGCTGGCACCGAGGGACAGTGCGGCCTGTTCGGCGGCCGGGTCGAGTTTTTGCAACGAGGTCCAGACCGGGATGATCATGAACGGCAACATCACGTGGACCAGGGCGACCACTACCGCGAACGGCGTGTAGAGCAGCTTCATCGGTGCCAGGCCAAAGGCTTGCAGGCTTTGGTTGACCAAGCCGTCGGCACCCAGCAGAAGGCTCCAGCCGAAAGCCCGGACCACCACCGAAATCAACAGCGGGGTGAGAATCAGGATCAGGAAGATCGAGCGCCAGGGCGTGCCCATGCGACTGAGGATGTAGGCTTCGGGCACCCCGATCAGCACGCAGAGCAGGGTGGTCAGGCCGCTGATCCAGAAAGTCCGCAGGAAAATTTCATAGAAATACGGATCGCTGAACAGCACGCCGTAGTGTTCCAGGGTGTAGGCGTCGCTTTTGACCCCGGTCTGGTAATCGAAGACGTTGAACGACAGCACCGCGGTCAGGCCCAGCGGCAGGATCAGCAGGCCGAGGTAGAGCAGCAGGGCCGGCGCCGAGAGCAGGTAACCGCGGCGTCCCTGGCGCATCCGCGCGAGCAGGCTCATGCCGGCACCTCGCTGTGCTCCAGCACCCGCAGCAGCTCGGCCGGCCAATCCAGGCCCACTGTCGTGCCTTCGTTCAGTGGCGCCGCACCGTCATTGCGGCGCACCACCGTGAGCTCGCCGACAGCGGTATCGATCCGGTACAGCCACTGGCTACCGAGAAAGAAGCGGCTGAGGATTTTGCCGGGCAAACGACCGCTGCCGGCGGCCAGCAGGTCGATCTTTTCCGGGCGCAGGCTCAGGGTCAATTCCCCGTTGCCCGGCAGTTGACGGACTTGCGGGCAACCGCTGGCATCGCGGTCCCCCGGCAGCAGGTTGGCCTTGCCGACGAAGCCGGAGATGAACCGGGTGCGCGGGTGTTCGTAGAGCTTATAGGGCTCGTCGATCTGGGTGATGCGCCCGGCCTGCATCACCACCACGCGGTCGCTGATGGACAGCGCTTCGGCCTGATCGTGGGTGACCATCAGCGTGGTGATACCGACTTCGCGCTGAATACGGCGAATCTCGAACTGCATCTCTTCGCGCAGATTGGCGTCGAGGTTGGACAGCGGTTCGTCGAGCAACAGCACCGGCGGTTCGATCACCAGGGCGCGGGCGAGGGCGACCCGCTGGCGCTGACCACCGGACAGTTCGCGTGGATAACGTTCGGCGTGCTGGTGCAGACGCACCAGTTGCAGCACTGTCGCCACCCGTTTGCGCACTTCGGCGGCCGGCACCTTGCGCATGCGCAGGCCGAAAGCGACGTTGTCCTCGACACTCATATGGGGAAACAGTGCGTAGCTCTGGAACACCACGCCGAGGCCGCGACTGCTGGGCTTGGCGTGGGTGATATCGCGGTTGTCGAGAATAATCGCGCCGGCGCTGACTTCGACGAAACCCGCGATCATTTGCAGGGTCGTGGTCTTGCCGCAACCGGAGGGGCCGAGCAGCGAGACGAACTCGCCCTTGTCCACCGAGAGATGCGTGGCGACCACGGCATCGATCTCGCCATACCGCTTGCACACGCCTTCAAGTCGTAGAAAAGCCATAACTGCGTTCCACCTGTGTGTTGTTGTGCACGCCGGGGCGCACTTTTTTTGTCATGGGCAGAGACGAAAGGGTATTGCCGGGGTACGTGGTGCTCGACTTGTGTCGGCTACCGATGTTGTTCGAATCGCCCCTTGTGGACGCAGAGTAGGACGAAGCCTAGGATGTGCGAAAGGGTGAATTTCACTGGTGGAATGATTATTTTCATTTTCATTCATTGAATAAATTTCTAGATGAGAAAAGCATCAATGGATTCCAGTGAGCGGAATGACAAGAAAAATGAAGTCGGTGTCAGTGCGGTGTCGCGGCTGTTTGCCGTGTTGCGCAGCCTGGGGGAGACACCGGAGGGCGGCGAACGGGTGACCCAGTTGGCCGAGCGGGTCGGTTTGTCCCAGCCGACCACGCATCGGCTGCTGCGCAGCCTGGTGGACGAGGGCATGGTCGAGCAGGACGGGCGCAGCAAACGCTATCGCCTGAGCCTGGATTTTTTTGCCCTCGCGGCCCGGGCCGGGCAGACCGGCAATCTGCGCGAACTGGTGCGCCCGGCGTTGTTGCGCTTGTCGGCGTCATTGGGGGATTCGCTGTTCCTCCTGGCTCGCAGCGGTTTCGATGCGATCTGCCTGGACCGTAGCGAAGGGCCGTTTCCGATCCGCACCTTTACCGGCGATATCGGTGGCCGCGTGGCCCTGGGCGTGGGGCAGGGCAGCCTGGCGATCCTCGCCTTCCTGCCGGAAGAGGAGCGGGAAACGGTGATTCGTTACAACCTGCCGCGGCTGCGGGATTTCCATCTGTATGACGAAGTGCTGCTGCGTTCGGAAGTGGAGAATGTACGCAAGCTCGGCTATGCCGGTCGTAACACTGGGGTGTTGCAGGGCATGGCCGGGGTCGCGGTACCGATTCTGGATCGCGAGGGGCGGGCGGTGGCGGCGTTGAGTGTTGCCACCATCAGCGACCGCCTGGGGCCGGATCGCTTGCCGACGGTGGTGGAGTTGCTCAAGCGCGAGGCCGCGGCGGTCGGGCCGCGGATCAATCCGTTTGATCCGTTGTTGCGGCGGCCGTCGCAGATATTTGGTGCTGCACCGTAGGGGGCTCTGCTTGGTAGTTCTTGGGTGAACTCAAGGGCCTCTTCGCGGGCAAGCTCCGCTCCCACAATATCGGAGTCGTACTCAAAATCCGTGTACAACGGAGATCCTGTGGGAGCGGAGCTTGCCCGCGAAGAGGCCCTCAAGAACAGCGAAAGCCTCAGCCCCTAGAACCGCGTGGTCTGCCGCAGCAACTGCGCCGCCGGACTGTCCGCTGGGGTCACCATCGCGTAGTTGTAGCCGCTGCCGGACCAGTACTCGGCCTGCAACTCGCCATCACGCCGCCCACCGCGTTCCAGCAGATGGTTCTGCGGCCCCGGCGGCCGTACGTAGTAGCTGATCCGCTGCCCTTGCGGGTTCTCATACAAAACCATCGCCGCCGCGCCCTGCTCGGTGCTCAGCAAGCGCGCGCTGACCGGCTTGAATCCGGCATCCTGCAAGTTCGGCAGGCGGTTGGCCTGGGTAAAGTAACGGTCGAGCCAGCCTTGCAGGTCGCCACTCTGCTCGACCTTGAAGTCCGCCGGCAGGCTGTCCTGGGTGGCGAACATGCGATAGGCCTGCACCGCATCGGCCATCGGCGCGGGCAGCGGGAGGGTCATTTGCCGAGCCTGCCAGCCGCTGACACCGCCGAGGCTCACGGCAATCAGCAACATCGCGGCACTGGCCAGGTGGCGACGGGACTGACCGCGCAGGCGTCGGCGAATCACGCTCGGGTCCAGCGCCGGGTTCGCCGGTATCTGCAAGGCGCCGCCCAGGGCCGCTCGCAGGTGCTGGGCATCACGCTGCCAGTCGCGGACCTGCTCGGCCAGCTCCGGGTGGGTCGCCAGGTACGTCTCCAGCAGCTGCCGGTCGGCGTCGCTGAGCTGATGATCGACGTAGGCGTGCAGGTCGCGTTCGCTTGGGGGAATAGTGATCATTTCAATATCCGCAGGGAGGGGCTGGTGATTTCGCCTTCGCTGAGCTGGCGCAGGGCCTGTCGGGCGCGGGACAGACGCGACATCACGGTGCCGGTGGGGACGTCGAGAATCTCGGCGACTTCCTTATAACTCAAACCTTCCACCGAGACCCAGAGCAACAACGCCCGTTGTTCGGTGGGCAGCCGCTCGAAGGCTTCCAGGGTCGACTGGGCCACCACCGTGCGTTCCAGCGAGGGCTGGGCGTCGTCGCGGCCGGTAAAAAACTCGAGCATCCGCGCATAGCGTTTGCCGCGACGGTGGGCGTCGATGAATTGGCGATACAGGATCGAGAACAGCCAGGCCCGCAGGTCGCTTTCCGCACGCTTGTTGCCCCAACTGGACAGAGCCCGCTCCAGGCTGGCTTGGACCAGGTCGTCGGCGCTGCTGGGATTGCGTGTCAGCGACACGGCGAAGCGCCGCATCCGGGGGATCAGTTCACGTAACTGCTCATCGAGATCGTTCATGGAATCCTGCGGGCTCTTAACCAGTCACTACGCCTGGACTAGCAAGACGCCTGGCCTCGAAGGTTATTCCAGCGGTCGGAAAATAAACATTCGAAAAAATAAATCGGAGCGTCTGGAATAAACCGGACCGGCCTTCGTCTTATAGCTCCTTCACCCTGTGGCCGCCTGAGGCCCTGGAGTTTTTTCATGGTAGATCACACACCACCGCCCCTCAGTGGGTCGAGCAAGGTCTTGCGCCTGGCCGGCATTGCCGCCGTGGTCGCCGCCCTGGTCGGGGCTTTTGCCTATGTCAGCGGTCGGCTCGATCCGGGGCGTCTGACGCCCGGGCGCATCGTCAATACCTTCGAGAAAAACAACGGCCTGCATGCCGGTTTCAGGCGCAATCATGCCAAGGGCGTGTGCGTGGCCGGGTATTTTGAAAGCAGCGATGCCGCGCGTGCCTATTCCACCGCCCAGGTCTTTCGCGAAGGCAGCGTGCCGGTGGAAGGACGCTTCGCCTTGCCCAGCGGAAATCCCTATGCGCCGGACAGCAGCGTACCGATTCGCAGTCTCGGCTTGCGTTTCACCCAGGCCAACGGCCAGCAATGGCGTACCGGGATGAACAGCATGCCGGTGTTTCCGGTGGGTACGCCCGAGGCGTTCTTCCAGCAGCTCAAGGCGGCTTCCCCCGACCCGAGCACCGGCAAGCCGAACCCGGCGGCCATGGCGGCGTTCTTCGCCAGCCATCCGGAAACCGCGCCGTTCCTGCAATGGGTCAAGACCGCCAAGCCGTCGGCCAGCTATGCCACCGAAAGCTACAACGGCCTGAATGCCTTCTACCTGATCGACGCGGCCGGCCAGCGCCAGGCCGTGCGTTGGGGGTTGGTGCCGCTGAGCCAGGATGCCGCGGGGGCGACGGCGCCGGACGGTGCCGACTTCCTGGCCCAGGACCTGGCCCAGCGCCTGGCGGCCGGGCCGTTGAAATGGCAGCTGCGCCTGACCCTGGCCAACCCGGGTGATCCGACGGACGATGCCAGCCGGCAATGGACCGGCGAACACAAGGTGCTCAACGCCGGTACACTGGTGCTGGAAAGCACCCAGCCCCAGGACGATGGCGATTGCCGTGATATCAATTACGACCCGCTGGTCCTGCCGAGCGGCCTCGAGGCCTCGGCTGACCCCCTGCTGGCGGCGCGTTCGGCGGCTTATGCCAGTTCCTATCTGCGTCGCACCAGCGAAGTCGGCGCCTTGCCCGCTGCCCATTCGTCACAGGAGACCCGTCCATGAGCGCCTCTTCGAATCACTTCGCGCCCTTGGCGCGCCTGCTGCATTGGTTGATGGCGCTGATGATCCTGGCGATGCTGTTTATCGGTGCCGGTATGGTGGCCTCGGTGTCCGAGCGGCATGAGTGGTTGCTGCACCTGCACAAGCCGCTGGGGATGGCGATCCTGCTGTTGGTGGTGGTGCGTCTGGTGGTGCGTTTCAGTACCCGCCAGCCGCCGCTGCCGAATAACTTGCCGGGTTGGCAGGTGCTGGCGGCTAAGCTCTCCCATGTGCTGCTGTATGCCTTGATGTTGGCGTTGCCGCTGCTGGGTTGGGCGATGATTTCGGCCGCGGGGGATCCGGTGATGTTGAGTCGTTCGCTGCAGTTGCCGGCGATCGTCTCGGCCAATCCGACGACCTTTGCCTTGTTGCGCAAGGCTCATGGGTACCTGGCGTATCTGCTGTTCCTGACGGTATTGATGCACCTGGCGGCGGCGTTGTTCCATGGCTGGATTCGCCGGGATGGGGTGTTGCAAAGCATGGTGCGTGGTAAAGATTGAAGGCTGTCAGGCACGACCGAAACCTGTAGGAGCCAGCTTGCTGGCGATGGCGATCTTCGCGGCACCGCCAAAATCCCAGCCTGTCGGCTGATCGCCAGCAAGCTGGCTCCTACAGAACTCGGCGTGTTATTCGCGGGAAAACCGCTCGCGGCTATTGCTCAGGTGCGTCCACATCGCCGCCCGCGCCGCATCCGGGTCCTGGCGGCGGATGGCGTTGAGGATCGCCTCGTGCTCCAGGCTGGCTAACTGGCCCAGTTGCGCCAGGTCGGCATCACCGCGCTCCGCACCCGGCACCCGGGTACGCGGAATCATCGAGCTGCCCAGGTGCAGCAAGATCTCGGAAAAGTAGGCATTGCCGGTGGCTTCGGCGATCAGCAGATGAAAACGCTGGTCGGCCGCCACGCAACTGTCGTTGTTGGCCAACAGGCTTCGATATTCGTCCAGAGCCGCGCGCATCTGCTTGAGATGCTCGTCGCTGCGCCGTCGCGCCGCCAGCGCCGCCGCCTGGGTTTCCAGGCCCAGGCGCAGTTCCAGCAGGTCGCGCACGCTCAGCGCGGTTTCCACATTCAGGCGCAAGCCGTGGGGCTCCTGGCGCTCCAGAACGAAGCTGCCGACCCCATGGTGGGTTTCCACCCAACCCGCCGCCTGCAATTTGGAAATCGCTTCGCGCACCACCGTGCGGCTGACCTTGTGCTCGCTGACGATGGCGCTTTCCGACGGCAGCTTGTCGCCCGGTTTCAAATGCCCCAGGCGAATCTGCTGGGTCAGGTGATCGACCAGGTCGTGGGCCAGGTTGGGGCTGCGTTTGCGCCGTGGCGCGGAGGGGGCGGTTTCAGTGTTCATGGGCGTGTCACGCAGGGGCGAGGGGACAGCTTAACACTCGTCTGACAAGTGGCGTAGCGATGACCGTCATCATGTATGACAACTTGAAGTCAGAAGCCGCTCCTTCTAAAGAATGGCGGTGCCCAAGCCTTTTTGTGTGTTTCTACTGGGTACTTTTTTAATTTAATAAAATACTTATAAATCAAATAGATATAAATTTACTACGAAGGTTTTTTGTTCGCCGTCGATGATTTCTGCCTATAAAACGCGGCTGTGGCACTTGTTGCGTTATTTTTCTACTTGTATGATGACTGTCGACTGGATCGGCTGATCCAGCACCCCGCACACAAAAATAACCCGTGGGAGACCTGTCGTGAACAACACCCTAGATCCGTCCGCAGTAGCGGCGCGCGATTCCCTGCTGGCCGTCGCCGTAGCGAAGGTCAAGCGGCATGTGCTGCCGCTGTTCGTCATCATGTTTATCGTCAACTACATCGACCGGGTGAACATCGGCTTTGTGCGCACGCATCTGGAACATGACCTGGGCATCGGCGCCGCGGCCTACGGTTTCGGTGCCGGGTTGTTCTTTATCGGTTATGCACTGTTCGAAGTGCCCTCCAACATCCTCTTGCAGAAGGTCGGCGCACGGCTCTGGCTGACCCGCATCATGTTCACCTGGGGGCTGGTGGCCACGGCCATGGCTTTTGCCCAGAACGAAACCCACTTCTATATCCTGCGTTTCCTGCTGGGGGTGGCCGAGGCCGGCTTCTTTCCCGGGGTGATCTACTACTTCACCCGCTGGCTGCCAGGGGTTGAGCGTGGCAAGGCAATTGCCATCTTCCTCAGCGGCTCGGCCGTGGCCTCGCTGATTTCCGGCCCGTTGTCCGGGGCCCTGTTGCAGATCGAAGGCTTCGGCTGGCACGGCTGGCAGTGGATGTTCATCATTGAGGGCCTGGCGTCGGTGGTGCTCTGCGGGTTCACCTGGTTCTGGCTTGACTCCACGCCCAGGGATGCGAAGTGGTTGAGCGTCGCCGAGCAACAGTTGCTGGTACAGGTCATCGAAGACGAACAGCAGCTGCGTGATGCCTCGATGCCGGTCAAACCGTCGATCTGGAGTTTGCTCAAGGACCGCCAGATCCTGTTGTTCTGCGTGCTGTATTTCTGCATCCAGCTGACCATCTATGCCGCCACCTTCTGGCTACCGAGCATCATCAAGAAGATGGGTACGCTCAGCGACCTGCAGGTGGGTTTCTTCAACTCGATTCCCTGGCTGATTTCGATCATCGCCATGTACACCTTCGCGGCCGCCTCGGGCAAGTGGAAACACCAGCAGGCCTGGGTCGCCTCAGCACTGCTGATCGCGGCGTTGGGGATGTTCATGTCCACCACCGGCGGGCCGATCTTCGCCTTTGTCGCGGTGTGCTTCGCGGCCATCGGTTTCAAGTCCGCGTCGTCGCTGTTCTGGCCGATTCCCCAGGCCTACCTGGATGCGCGTATCGCGGCGGCGGTGATCGCCCTGATCAACTCCACGGGCAACCTCGGCGGCTTCGTCGCCCCGGCCACCTTCGGCTTGCTGGAGGAACGCACCGGTTCGATCCAGGGCGGCTTGTACGGCCTGGCGGCGGCCTCGGTGATCGCCGCGATCCTGGTGTTCTTTGCCCGCACCCAGCCCAAATCGACCCACACATTGCCAGGATCGGTCCGCCCGGCTCTGAACAAATCCCATTGAATACTGCGGTTGAACACAGGTACGAATCATGACGACAAACACTTTGCACGCGGCCGGCCAGGCCCCTGTCATCACCCGCTTGCAGGTCATTCCGGTGGCCGGCCACGACAGCATGCTGCTGAACCTGAGCGGTGCCCATGGCCCGTTTTTCACCCGCAATATTGTGATCATCACTGACAGCAGCGGTCACACCGGCGTTGGTGAAGTGCCCGGCGGCGAGCGTATCCGCGCCACCCTGGAAGATGCCGGTTCGTTGCTGCTGGGGCAGTCCATCGGCAACTACCAAAAGCTGCTCAACGCGGTGCGCCGCACTTTCGCCGAGCGCGATGCCGGCGGTCGCGGCCAGCAGACCTTTGATCTGCGGATCACCATTCATGCGGTGACGGCACTGGAAGCCGCGTTGCTGGACCTGCTCGGCCAGTTCCTCGGGGTGCCCGTGGCGGCCCTGCTGGGTGAGGGGCAGCAGCGCGAGGCGGTGAAGGTGCTGGGTTATCTGTTCTATATCGGTGATCGTGGCAAGACCGACCTGGCCTATCGTCATGAAGCCGATGCCGATGACGCCTGGTTCCGCCTGCGTCATGAAGAGGCAATGACCCCCGAGGCCATCGTCAAGCTGGCCGAAGCCGCCCAGGCGCGTTACGGCTTCAATGACTTCAAGCTCAAGGGCGGCGTGCTCAGTGGCGCCGCGGAAATCGAGGCGGTGACGGCGCTGGCCGAGCGCTTTCCCCTGGCGCGGATCACCCTCGATCCCAACGGCGCCTGGTCGCTGAAAGAGGCCATCGCCCTGTGCCGTGATCAGCACCATGTATTGGCCTACGCCGAGGACCCTTGCGGTGCCGAGCATGGCTACTCCGGTCGTGAAGTCATGGCCGAGTTCCGCCGGGCCACCGGCCTGCCGACGGCAACCAATATGATCGCTACCGATTGGCGGGAAATGGGCCACGCGATTCAATTGCACGCCGTCGACATTCCCTTGGCCGATCCGCATTTCTGGACCATGCAGGGTTCGGTGCGGGTTGCGCAGATGTGCCATGAATGGGGCCTGACCTGGGGTTCGCATTCCAACAACCACTTCGATATTTCCCTGGCGATGTTCACCCATGTGGCCGCTGCCGCGCCGGGTGAAATCACCGCCATCGACACCCATTGGATCTGGCAGGACGGCCAGGGCCTGACCAAGGACCCGTTGCAGATTGTCGACGGTTTTATCCAGGTACCGCAAAAGCCGGGGTTGGGCATCGAGCTGGATATGGATGCGCTGGCCAAGGCCCATGAGTGCTACAAGAACATGGGCCTCGGCGCCCGCGACGATGCCGTGGCGATGCAGTTCCTGGTTCCCGGCTGGTCGTTTAACAACAAGCGGCCGTGCCTGGTGCGTTGAGACCTGTTCAATCCGCTGAAAAAACCTTCAGGAAAAGGCCGAACACGGTCTACTGTAGGAGCAGCCGGTCAATGTTGGTTTAGGTGAACAACATGCCTGGGATAGAGTGTTGGGCTTGAGAGGGTGTATGCCGACGTTTTACGACGCACGCGGGAATATGTATGCCGTGGCGAGTCCCGCCGAAGTGCGCGGACTGGGCCTGGAGGTGCCGGCGAATGCCGCGCAGGCAGCGTTGCGGCGCCAGGACTGGGCGCCCGAGGCGGTGGAGGCACTCTGTGGTTGGGGAGCACAGGCGCCGGCGCGAGGTGGCAAACAGCATCGCTCCGACGGCTTGCTGGTCGGGCCGTTCCAGGGCGAAGCGCCATTCGACCTGTTGATCATCAATACCGATGGCACCCTGGCCGAGCGCAGTGGCAACGGTTTGACGATTTTCGCCCAGGCGTTGACCGAGCAAGGCTTGATGCCGGCCCAGGGCGGCTGTCTGCTGAGGGTCCATCACGATCAGCCGGGCGGCCTCTCTCCGCTCGTCACCTCGGTCGAGCCAGCGCAGCTCGAGGGTCAGCCGGGTTTCTGGCTGGACCTGGGAAAACCGGCGTTCGGTCCGGCGGCGGTGGCGGCCCAGGGTGTCGGCGAGGCTGAATTGAACGGCCGTCCGTTGAGCCATGTCGCGGCCTTGTCGAGCCTGAATGCGGCCTGGCAGCGCAGCCAGTTCGTGCGCATCGGCAATCCGCATTGTGTGACCCTGGTCGACGAGGTGGCGTTGCTGCCGAGCAATGCGCAGATGGACGAACCGGCATTGGCGCCGGGCTTGACGCGCCTTGCTTTCGCTCCACCGGTCGGTACTGGCGAGCCTTGTGCGGCGGGGCTGAATCTGCAATGGGCGACCCGGGTGGCGCCGGGGTACTTGCAGGCCCGGGTGTTCGAACGCGGTGAAGGGCCGACGGCGTCTTCCGGCACCAGCGCCAGCGCAGTGGCCTGTGCCGCCTGGCGGGTCGGTTGGGTCGAGGCCGGCGAAGTCCGGGTCAGCATGCCGGGCGGTACGGCACCGATTCGCCTGGTGGGGCTGGAGGGTGAGCTGCAGAGCGTCCATCTGTTTGGCGCGGCCCAGCGTCAATCCTGAAGGTCGGCGCTCGCTGCCGACACCATGAGCAGAAAAAACACCCTCTCCACAGGCCTGTTTTGCCCTTGTCCGGCCTTGGCGGTTTTGGCTTGATGGGTTGGCAGGGTTGAAGGCTGGCGAGCACCTTGCCCTGATCGGTCCGTGACAACGGGGCCGAATTTCCGACTCGTTTAAAGGGAATTTACGATGAGAGCAGTTAAAGGTTTATTCAGTGCGCTGGTGTGTGCCGGGCTGGTTTTCAGCGTCGGCTCGGCTTGTGCTCAAGTGGTGCCTGAGCCGGCCATCAGCGATAAGAAATTGGCGCCCTCCAGCAGTACCGACGCGGTCGAGTCGAGTCCGGCGGAACTGCTGGAGGGCAGTCGCACCGATTATTTTTCATGCTCGGTGGGCCGCTTCCGAGGTGAACTTGAGGCCAGGGTGGTGTTCGCCTCCGCCGGCAGCACGGCTTATTTCGATGTCAGTGCGGTGCGCTACCGGATTGTTCGCAGCAGCGGCCAGAGCGGCGGCAACAAGGCCAATGTGAACTTTCACCTGGATACCTTGAATAAACAGGGCGTGGTCCGGGCCAGTGACCAATACCGCTCGCCGGACGCCATGCGCCAGGATGGCAGTTGGCATCTGCTCGACGTCAACCGGATCGTGCGTACGGATTATCAGGGGGCGGTGACGTTCGAGTTCGTGTTCGATCGCTCCGTGGCCGGGGATACCCGGTGTGCCGCGCATAAGACCTACCAGTGGGCGGGTGCCTCGACCGCGCGTTCCAGCGCGGCCGACTGAGCCGGCTCAAGGGGCATCGAGTCCTGGTGCTTGGCGAATCAGGAAGTGGTCCAGATTGTCGATTTCACAACTGAACACACTGAAGGTCTGGTCGGGGTGTTTCTTGCTCGGCACTTGCTTCAATTGCGGCGTGACGCCGTAGAAGAAGCAATACAGGTCTTCAGCCTGATCGATGACACTGTTGATCTCCTCCAGGAACACCGTACGCTGGCGGTAGTTCTCGATCAGGCTTTTGCTCAGGTAGACATTGATCGAATAGCGCTTCTTGTCGGCCCACACCGGCTTGTCGAAAACCACGCTGAAGCTGGTCTTGTAGTCCTTGATTGCCTTGATCCGGCCCCAGTAGATCAGGCCCGGGCGGTCCTGGCAGTATTCGACTTTCTTGAAGAAGGCGTTGTAGTTCAGGCTCAGTTCGCCAATGGTCAAGGGCATGCGTTTGAGCAGGTCCTTGTTGGCGTGGTTGGAGACGAAGCATTCCACCGGATGAGCGAACACGCTGGTGCGGTTCGGTGGCGCCTTGGCTTCCTCGGCGGCGTGGATGCTGCTGGGCGCTGGCGCTGGCGCCGGGTCCGCTGTCGGCTGCGGCGCACGGCTGTCGCTGGCGGTCGGCGCCTTGCGCGCGTAAGTCCGGCGGGTCAGCAGCAGTTCGACGGGGAAGTTCTGTTCGCCTTCGATCTCGTCCAACGGCTGCTCCCCATCGAGCCCGCTCGCCGCGGTTTCCGGACTCAGGTAAGGGCAGTCCGCCAGGTGCCGGGTACTGGGCATGTTCTTGAAGTGCGGGGTCCGTTTGAAGCGCGGGTTGCTGGCGTTGTAGGTGGTCAGCCGGTTTTTGCTGTCGAAGGCGGCGCGGCAGGCATCGTTCGGGCACTGGAAGCTTTCCCGGCTTGAATCGAACTCCACCGTCTCGTCGAAATTCAGATCGCGGACGTCGTAGATCGTCAGTTTTTCGTCGAGGCTGAGGCAATAGGCCTTGTCGAATTTCATCGCGGGTCCTGCCACTGCAACTGCGCCGGCTCGCGTTTCACCAGGACCTTGCCGTCACGGATCGAATACAGCGGCAAGCCCTGGCTGCGGATCATCTCGTAGTCGCTGTCCGCCGAGAGGATCAGCAGATTGGCCGGGCGCCCGACTTCCAGTCCGTAGCGTTCGCCCAGGGCCATGGCCTTGGCGCTGTTGTCGGTGACCAGGTCCAGCGCGCTCTGCAAGGTGCGATAACCGAGCATATGGCAGATATGCAGCCCGGCTTCCAGCACCCGCAGGATATTGCCGTTGCCCAGCGGATACCACGGGTCGACGATCGAGTCCTGGCCGAAACAGACATTCATCCCGGCTTCCAGCAACTCGTTCACCCGGGTCACGCCCCGGCGTTTCGGAAAGTTATCGAAGCGTCCCTGCAAGTGAATGCTCTCGGTGGGGCAGGATACGAAGCTGATCCCCGAGGCCTTCAGCAAGCGGAACAGCTTGGCGCAATAGGCGTTGTCGTAGGAGCCCATGGCCGTGGTGTGGCTGGCGGTCACCCGCGAACCCATGTCACGACTGCGGGCCTCTTCGGCCAGGACTTCAAGGAAACGCGAGTGCGGATCGTCGGTTTCGTCGCAATGCACATCCACCAGGCAGCCGGTTTTTTCCGCCAGGTCCATCAGGAATTTCACCGAGGACACGCCCTGGTCGCGGGTGTATTCGAAATGCGGAATACCCCCCACCACATCGGCACCGAGATTGATCGCCTCGACCATCAGTTCCCGGCCATTGCGATAGGACTCGATGCCTTCCTGGGGAAACGCGACGATCTGCAGGTCGATCAGCTGCCGGGTTTCTTCGCGGACCTCGAGCATGGCCTTGAGCGCGGTCAGCTCTGGATCGGTAACGTCGACATGGGTTCGTACATGCTGGATGCCATGGGCAGCGAGACTGCGGATGGTTTTTTTCGCGCGGGTCTTGGTGTCTTCATGGGTGATGGTCGCCTTGCGCTCCCCCCAGCACTCGATGCCTTCGAACAGGGTGCCACTCATGTTCCAGCGCGGCTCGCCGGCGGTAAGGGTGGCGTCGAGGTGGATATGCGGCTCGACAAAAGGCGGGACGATCAGGTTGCCCTGGGCGTCGAGGTCGTTCGGGCCGCCGGTCAATGGGCCGGTTTGCGGGGTGATGCTCGCGATCCGTGCATGTTCCAGGTGCAGGTCATACAGGCCTTCGCGGTGACGCAGCTTGGCGTTGAGGATATGCATGGGCGGGGTCCTTGTCGTACGTGTCGTCATAAGGTATCCGAAGTCTGTAGGAAACTGCTCGGAGATCGCCCGAGAACGCGACGGAACATGGTCGAAAACGCTGCCGGGCTCTGGTAGCCGAAGTCCAGGGCAATCCGCGTGACCGACTCGCCTTGGCTCAACCGGGCCAGGGCCAGGACCACGCAGACCCGTTGTCGCCATTGGGAGAAACTCAGGGCGGTCTGGTCCTGGAACAGGCGCCCGAAACTGCGCAGGCTCAGGTACAGGCGATCCGCCCAGGCCTGGGGCGACTGGCGGATATCCGGCTGTTCGACGAAGGCCTGGCACAGCGGCAGCAGGCGCGGGTCCTGGGGCAGCGGGATATGCAGCGGCAAGGTATTGGCGCTGGCCAGTTCATACAGCAACAGGGTGATCAGCGCGCCATCGTGGCCCTGCTCGTCGTAGTCGACCGGCATGTCGACCGCCGCGATCAGCAATTGCCGCAGCAGGGCCGAGACTTCCAGCACCTGGCAGGCCTGGCTCATGTTGCTGACGGCGCTGGGCTCGATGTACAGGCTGCGGGTGCTGACGCCGAGCATCAGCACCTGATGGGGCACACCCGGTGGAATCCACACCGCACGCTGCGGTGGGACGATCCAGTTGCCGCCATCGGTGAGCACATGCATCACGCCCGTGGCGCCATAGAGCAATTGCGCTCGGCGATGCTGGTGGCGAGCCAGCAGGCACCCGTGGGGGTAATCGGTGCCGATGGCGATCACGGCCTGGGGCAGGTGATCGAACAGCGCTAGGGAGGTATTGCGCATGGCAGTGCTGATCTGGCCGAAACGCAAACAGTATTGACGGACTTGCGCAAGCACGCCAAGTGTCAGCTGCTTAAGGTTGGGCTTCTCTCTTCCTGAAAGGACCCGACGTGATGCTTTATGGGCTGTTGGCAGTGTTTGGCGGGCTGGCTGGGGTGACCAGCGTGCTGTTCGGTTTTGGTGGTGGTTTCATGGTGGTGCCGTTGTTGTACTGGACCTTGAGTGGCAGCCCGGACCCGGCGATCAGCGCTGTGGCGATGCAGATCGCCGTGGCGACCTCGACCTGCGTGATGATCGTCAATGCCCTGACCGCCACGGGCAAGCACCGGCGTGCCGGCAATCTGCGGCGCGCCTATATCTGGCCGCTGGCGGGGTTTATCGGGATTGGCTCGGTGCTCGGGGCGGTGCTGGCGAGTCTGGTCAGCAGTGAGGTGGTGCGTTGGGCGTTTATTGCTTATCTGGCGGTGACTGTTGTCGATTGCTGGGTGCGGCGCGGTTTCATGCAGCCAGGCACGACGCTGTCGGCGCAACCGCTCAAGCCCTCCGTCACGGTGGGCGGTGGCCTGCTGATCGGTGCCGTGGCGACCTTTCTCGGTGTCGGTGGCAGCGTCATGACGGTGCCGCTGTTGCGGCGCAGCGGCCTGAGCATGAGCCTGGCGACGGCCATGGCCAATCCATTGAGCGTGCCGGTGGCGGTAGTGGGGACCCTGACTTATGTCGCACTGGCCGGGTTCCGGCCCCTGGGGCTTGGACCCTGGTTTGCCGGGTATGTAGATCTGCTGGCGTTCGCGGTATTGATCCTTGGATCGCTGGTGGGGATGCGCCTGGCGACACCGTTGATCGGGCGCCTGCCGGATCGTCTGCACGCCAGGATCTACATCGGGTTGCTGGCGCTGGTGCTGTTGGCGATGCTACTGAACTGACCCCGTCGCAATTGCACCGCTCCCCCTTGTAGGAGCGAGCTTGCCCGCGATGGTAGCCCAGGCACCACGGGGTATCAGGTACCCCGCATTATCGTTGAAGATCATCGCGAGCAAGCTCGCTCCTACACGGTCAACAAACGCTCGCGCAGCTTGGTGACCTCGTCGCGCATCTGCGCCGCCGCCTCGAACTCCAGGTCGCGGGCCAACTGGTACATCTTCTCTTCCAACTGGCGGATACGCTTGCTGATCTCGCTCGGCGAACGCAGTTCGTTTTCGTAGCGGGCGTTTTCCTCGGCGGCCTTGGCCATGCCCTTGCGTTTCTTGCTGCGCGAACCGGGCACGGTGGCGCCTTCCATGATATCGGCGACATCCTTGAACACGCCCTTGGGCGTGATGCCGTTGGCCAGGTTGTGGGCGATCTGCTTGTCGCGCCGCCGCTCAGTCTCGCCGATCGCCCGCTCCATGGAGCCGGTGATGCGGTCCGCATAGAGGATCGCCCGGCCGTTGAGGTTACGCGCCGCCCGCCCGATGGTCTGGATCAGCGAGCGCTCGGAGCGCAGGAAACCTTCCTTGTCCGCATCGAGGATCGCCACCAGCGACACCTCGGGCATGTCCAGGCCCTCGCGCAGCAGGTTGATCCCCACCAGCACATCGAAGGTGCCCAGACGCAGGTCACGAATGATTTCCACACGCTCCACGGTGTCGATGTCCGAGTGCAGGTAACGCACCCGCACGCCGTGGTCGGCAAGGTAGTCGGTGAGGTCTTCGGCCATGCGCTTGGTCAGGGTGGTGACCAGCACGCGCTCTTCCACGGCCACGCGCTTGCTGATTTCCGAGAGCAGGTCGTCGACCTGGGTCAGCGCCGGACGGATCTCCACCTGCGGGTCCACCAGGCCGGTGGGGCGAACCACCTGCTCGATGACCCGGCCGGCGTGTTCGGCTTCGTAGTTGCCGGGGGTGGCGGAGACGAAAATGGTCTGCGGGCTCACCGCTTCCCATTCGTCGAAGCGCATTGGCCGGTTGTCCAGCGCCGAGGGCAGGCGGAAGCCATATTCCACCAGGGTTTCCTTGCGCGAACGGTCGCCCTTGTACATGGCGCCGACTTGCGGAACGCTGACGTGGGACTCGTCGATCACCAGCAGTGAGTCCGCCGGCAGGTAGTCGTAGAGGGTCGGCGGCGCCTCTCCGGAGGCGCGGCCGGAGAGGTAGCGCGAGTAGTTTTCGATGCCGTTGCAGTAGCCCAGTTCGAGGATCATTTCCAGGTCGAAGCGGGTACGCTGCTCCAGGCGCTGGGCTTCCACCAGCTTGTTGTTGTCGCGCAGGTAGTCCAGGCGCTCCTTGAGTTCCTCCTTGATCCCGTCGATGGCGCCGAGCAGGGTTTCCCGCGGCGTCACGTAGTGGCTTTTCGGGTAGAAGGTGAAGCGCGGCAGCTTGCGGATCACTTCGCCGGTCAGCGGGTCGAAGGCCGAAAGGCTTTCCACTTCGTCGTCGAACAGCTCGATGCGGATCGCCTCCAGGTCGGATTCGGCCGGGTAGACGTCGATCACGTCGCCGCGCACACGGAAGGTGGCGCGGGCGAAGTCCATGTCGTTGCGGGTGTACTGCAGGTCGGCCAGGCGGCGCAGCAGGGCGCGCTGGTCGAGTTTGTCGCCACGGTCCACGTGCAGGACCATCTTCAAGTAGGTTTCCGGGCTGCCCAGGCCATAGATGCAGGACACCGTGGTGACGATGATGGCGTCCTTGCGCTCCAGCAGCGCTTTGGTCGCCGACAGGCGCATCTGTTCGATATGGTCGTTGATCGACGCATCCTTCTCGATAAAGGTATCGGAGGAGGGCACGTAGGCTTCCGGTTGGTAGTAGTCGTAGTAGGAAACGAAATACTCCACGGCGTTGTTCGGGAAAAACGCCTTGAACTCGCCGTACAACTGCGCGGCCAGGGTCTTGTTCGGCGCCAGCACCAGGGTCGGGCGCTGCACTTGGGCGATCACGTTGGCGATGCTGAAGGTCTTGCCCGAGCCAGTCACCCCGAGCAGGGTCTGGTGCGCCAGGCCGGCTTCGATGCCCTCAACCATCTGACGGATGGCTTCGGGCTGGTCGCCGGCGGGCTGGAAGCGGGTGACGAGCTGGAATTCGGACATAACCTACCTCTGGGTTCATTCCCGCCTGACAGGCACGGCGAAAACGAGAAAAGACCTCTTACGACCGATGTCGTAGGGAAAAAACATGATAATGCTGGATATGGTGCCCGGGATGACAGCTTTCAAGGCAAACGTCACGCGGACGGCTTGTTGCAATTGGACGGGCGTCCCGTAAATAAATCAAAAAACTTGTCACATTCCGACAATAGTTGGTCGCCCTGACCGGTGATGGCCTCTATACTAGCTCCCCGTTTGTGCACCGCTCTAGTGCAATCGGCCGGAGCGTTGTCACCCCCTCCACCCCCCATTCAGAGCCGCCGCAATAATGAGCCTGTTCTCCGCTGTCGAAATGGCACCACGCGATCCTATCCTGGGCCTCAACGAAGCATTCAATGCCGATACCCGTACCGACAAGGTCAATCTGGGGGTCGGCGTTTACTGTGACGAAAGTGGGAAAATTCCACTGTTGCGGGCCGTTGTCGAAGCCGAAACCCAGCGCGCGGCTCAGCATGCCTCCCGTGGCTACTTGCCGATCGACGGTATTGCCGCCTACGACAAGGCCGTGCAAACCCTGTTGTTCGGTCAGGATTCGCCGCTGATCGCCGCCGGTCGTGTGCTCACCACCCAAGCAGTGGGCGGTACCGGTGCGCTGAAAATCGGTGCCGACTTCCTCAAGCAACTGCTGCCGAACGCCACCGTGGCCATCAGCGACCCGAGCTGGGAAAATCACCGCGCGCTGTTCGAAGCCGCCGGTTTCCCGGTGCAGAACTATCGCTACTACGATGCCGCAAGCAACGGTGTGAACCGTGCCGGCCTGCTGGAAGACCTCAACGCGCTGCCAGCCAAGTCCATTGTCGTGCTGCACGCCTGCTGCCACAACCCGACCGGTGTCGACCTGACCCCGGCCGACTGGCAGGACGTGCTGAACCTGGTCAAGTCCAAGGACCTGGTACCGTTCCTCGATATGGCGTACCAGGGCTTTGGCGATGGCATCGATGAAGACGCCGCCGCCGTGCGTCTGTTCGCCGAATCGGGCCTGACCTTCTTCGTCTCCAGCTCGTTCTCCAAATCGTTCTCGCTGTATGGCGAGCGTGTCGGTGCACTGTCGATCGTCAGCGAATCGAAAGAAGAGAGCGCCCGCGTCCTGTCCCAGGTCAAGCGGGTGATCCGCACCAACTACTCCAACCCGCCGACCCATGGTGCAACCATCGTTGCGAGCGTATTGAACAGCCCTGAGCTGCGCGCTCAGTGGGAAGCGGAACTGGCCGAAATGCGCCTGCGCATTCGCGGCATGCGCATGCAGATGGTCGACCTGCTGGCCCAGCACGGTGCCAAGCGTGACTTCAGCTTCGTCGGTCGCCAGCGTGGGATGTTTTCCTACTCCGGCCTGACCGTCGAGCAAGTGGCCCGCCTGAAAAACGAGTTCGGTATCTATGCCCTGGATACCGGTCGTATCTGCGTGGCGTCGTTGAACCAGGGCAATATCGAAGCGGTGGTGAAGGCGATTGTTCAGGTGATCTGATTCCGCCGGTAGTGCCTTGGCCCCCTGAAAAAGGCCTGCAGCGATGCAGGTCTTTTTTTCGTCCGGAGAAACATGAACTGCAACTTAAAACTCGGTGAAGAAATCTTCACCGCTACTTAAATCAGTGTTCATGAAGGCGGCGGGGAAAAAATTATATACAGAAGGTGGCAATCACAATAACAAAAGAGGCCATGGGTTGAGGGTTCAAAACGCGTTGGATCTGATGGGCAAAACCATGAGGAACAACCTGGAAAGCCTTGTTTAAAGGGCTGTGGGGTGCCATCGGCACACCCGGGAATCGTCAATGTTGCACCCGCCACCTCCTTCGCTGATACGAAGATTGTCCTTGCCTTCGGGCACTTTCTGCCCTTTACCGCTTTACGTTTCCAGCCCTTCGCGCGGAGGACGGCGTGTACCGGTCGTTCGCACTAACAAGAGGCTGAAACATTATTAACCAGGGGAATTACAATGATGTCGACCAAACTCAACTTTCTGACGCTGGCGGTCTCGCTGGGCATGGCCCAGGCGGCCATGGCGACCACCGTGACGGATCAAGACGAGACCAAGGGTTTCGTCGAGGACAGCAGCCTCAACCTGCATCTGAAGAACCAGTATTTCGACCGTGACGTGAAAAACGGCCCGGCAGACAAGAAGGACTGGACCCAGGGCATCTTCGGCAACTACAGCTCCGGTTTCACCCAGGGCACCGTCGGTTTCGGCGTGGATGCCTTCGGTTACTGGGGGATCAAGCTCGATGGCGGCGCTGGCACGGCCGGTACCGGTAACCTGCCGGTGGGCCGCAACGGCGAGCCCGAGGACGATTACGCCAAGGCCGGCGGCGCGGTGAAGATGCGGATTTCCAAGACCGAATTGCTCTATGGCGATATGCAGCCCACTGCACCGGTCTTCGCCGCTGGCGGTACCCGCCTGATTCCGCAAACCGCCACCGGCTTCAACCTGTTGAGCAGCGAGATCAAGGACCTGGACCTGGAAGCCGGGCATTTCACCAGCGGTACCGGGGTAGTCTCCACCAGCAACGATCATTCGCTGTATGCCACCTACGCCAACGTGACCGCCAGCGCCGTCAACTACCTCGGCGGCAAGTACAAGGTCAACGACAACCTGAATTTCACCCTCTACGGTTCCGAGTTCGAAGACGTCTGGCGCCAGTACTACACCAATGGCAACTACACGCTGGGTATCTCGCCAGGTCAGTCGCTGAACTTCGACTTCAACCTGTACAAGACCAATGACGAAGGCGCCGCCAAGGCTGGCCCAATCAACAACACCGCGTTCTCCTTCGCCACGGCCTACACCTTCCTGACCGCGCACACCGTGACCCTGGCGTTCCAGAAGATCCACGGCGACACGCCGTTCGACTATGTCGGCTTCGGCACCAACGGCCCGGGCGACGGTGGCGACTCGATCATGCTGGCCAACTCCGTGCAGTACTCGGACTTCAACGGTCCGGGCGAGAAATCCTGGCAGGCGCGTTATGATCTGAACATGTTGACCTATGGGGTGCCGGGCCTGAGCTTCATGACCCGCTATATCTACGGTGACGATATCAATGGCACCAAGATGGCCGCGGACAGTGCCTACAATCAGCTGCACTACGGTGCCAATGGCACCCACCACGAGACCGATTTCGAAGCCAAGTACGTGGTACAAGGCGGCCCGGCCAAGGATCTGTCGCTGCGCCTGCGCCAGTCGTTCCACCGTGCCAATGCCGATCAGCCTGAAGGCGACAACAATGAGCTGCGCCTGATCGCCGATTACCCTATCTCGATCTTCTGATCACAGGGTGGGAAGAGGAGGGCCCAGGCGCTCTTCTTCCGCTGACTCCAGCGGACAGACGTCAGCTTCTGTCCGCGCGGCCTCCACCCGATTCCTGCCCGAACGTTTGGCCTGGTACAAGGCGGCATCCGCCAAGCCATAGGCGGTGTCGAAACTGGTGCCCATGGGGCTGGCACTGACCCCGAAACTCGCGGTGATCTGCCGGTTTACCGGCTGCCCGAAGACATGCGCGGCAATGCAATCACGCAGGGTCTCGGCAAGACTGAGGCCTTCCTCCAGCGTGCCGGCGGGAATCAGCACGGTAAATTCTTCCCCACCCACGCGGCCGATAAATCCCGCATTGCCCACGGCCCGGCGCAAGCAGTTGACGATGCCTTGAATCACCGCGTCGCCCGCGGGATGGCCGAATTCGTCGTTGATCTGCTTGAAGTGGTCGATGTCCAGCACCACCATCACCGCCCCGGTTTTGCGCAGCGCTTGCACGGTCAGGTCAATCACCGCGCCACGGTTCAGCACATCGGTCAGCGCATCGTGGGTGGCCCGGTATTCGAGCTGGCGGGCCAACGTTTGCAACTGGGAATTGAGCGTATTCATTTCGCGCTCGGCACGGTCGCTGCGGCGTATCAGCCGGCGCGTCTCGCGCATGAGCCGCTCGAAGTGCACGGTCAGCTCGCCGAGGGCTTGCTGGTACACCGGGGCGTCAGCTTCAGTCAGGGCCAGAATCGAACGGGCGTGTTCAAGGGCGTCGGTTTCGCTTCTGAACAGGTCGTGTGCTGCATCATCCTGTGCACCGGCGGAAGTGACTGAAGCGGTCATGCTCATCATCCTTCTCCAAGAATCATTGGAGAGTCGTTGCGTGGTCGTTGAAGATGATGGCGGTAAAGTCGGCCTTCAGCTCTTCACCGAATTCGAAGATCGTTTCATCTTCTTCGTCGTGGTACCAGTTCACCTGCATCTCGTTACCCGATTGAACGGCCTTGTCCAGCGCATCGAAAATGCTGAACAGCATCTTGGTGCTGGAGCTGTTGAAGTAAGCCAGCGCAATGTGGGTGGTGATGATGGTGTCCTCGCGGGTGGCGAGGTAGGTGCGCAGTTGCTGGAGGACAGGCGCATAGAAGGCGGCGGCATTTTCCGGGTAGGACTCGCCTTTTATCGTCAGCAGATTCTGATCGAAACGAAAGTCGACTTCCGGTGATGTGGCGGTTGCTTCGATGTAGAAATTATCCATGGCGATTGCGTCACTCTACTTAGATAGTGGCTTTAAGGCAGAACAGCGTGGTTCCCGGCTCGTCCGCTCTTGGGTAGAAATCGAATTCCAACGGGGCGCAGGCATCGCGCGCCATTGTCAGGAAACCCAGGCCGGCCCCCTTGCTGTCCACCGGGGTTTCCGCGCGCAAGGTCACTTTGTAAGCTTGCTTGATCTCTTCAAGCGACATGTTGCGCAGGGGTTCGAGCTTTTCCCGCAGGCGGTCGACGTCGCTGGTGGCGATCGGGTTGGCACAGAGCATCAGGTGACGATCACCCTCGGCGCTGATACACACCGCGCCCTGGCGCAACGACGACTCTTCGCACGGCTCGGTGGGCAACGAGTCGGAGGAATAGTGGATGATGTTTTGCGACAGTTCGACGAAGGAGGAAAACAGCTTGCGTCGCGTCGGCCCGTTCACCCCGGAGATTTCCAATTGCAGCCTGACGACCTCGGCCATGGCGGTAATGATGGTGTGCGAGAAATAACCCATGTGATAGAAAATCACATTGCGCTGCTGGGCCAGGTCGAAGAAGTGGCAATCGGGGTGAGCGGTATTCGAGTTAATCATGAGTGTTTCCAAGACGCGCGCAGAAGAGGGTGAGGTCGTCACGCCGGGTTTGCTCTCCTTGCCAATTGGCCAGCGTGCGTTGCAAGGCTTCGCAGATGACGGTCGCTGGCTGATTGCGGTGTTCCAGTATCGTGTCGAAGGCCTTGCTCTTGCCGAAGGCAATGTTGCGCGGGCCGCCAATCTGGTCGGTCAAGCCGTCGGTGGCAATGAACACCAGGCTGGCCGGTACTATCGTCACGTGGCTCATCGGCCATTGGTAGTCAATGTCGCTGTCCACGTAGCCAACGCCGACCCGCTGGCCGGCGAGGGTTTCCAGCTGTTGGGCATCCGGCGGCAAGAGGTAGAGCGACATGCGCGCGCCGGCAAAACTCAGGGTCTGGCTGGCGCTGTCGAACCAGAAAAACGCCGCATCCAGGCCATCGTCGGACTCGGGGGTTTCATCGACGCCCTGGACCTGTCCCAGCAGTTCCTTGACGCTTTTATTCACCGCCGATAACAGCGCGCCGGGATCCCGTGGCCCGAGCTGGACCAGCGCCTGGGTCAGTGAGGAGGAGGCGATCAGGGTCATGAAGGCGCCGGGAACGCCGTGACCGGTACAGTCGGCAATTGCTCCGAACCAGCCATCGGGGTAGGCGCAGAAATGGTAGAAGTCGCCCCCGACCACATCCCGTGGTTCCCACAACAGGACGGCATCGTCCAGGGTCGACTTCAGGGCGTCCCGCGAGGCGCGCAGCATGGCGCGCTGGATAACGCTCGCGTACTCGATGCTCTGCATGATCTGGCGATTTTTCTCGGCCTGCATGGCCGCGACCACTTCCATCAGTTGCAGGCCACTGCCCAGGCCGGCGAATTGGCCGTTGCGGGTGATGATAAAACCGTCCGCCAGGGTCTTTTCGCCAAACTCCACCGTCTTGAACGTCAACTCTTCAATGCTCATCCCGGCATCGACGATCAACGGTTCCTTGTCCATGAAGGCAATGCAGCTTTTCTTGTCGTACAGTTCGCGGTGAAACGGTTTGCTCATCATTGACAGGAAGATATTGCGGTTGATCAGGCCGATGGGGCGCTCGTCTTCCAGCACCGCCAGGCACACGACCTCCTTGTGCGAGGTGAAGGTTTCCATCACCAGGGCATTGGTGCTGTCGGAATCAATCACCGGCACTTCAATGCACAAGTCACCGGCGCAGCGATGATCTCTAGGCCGCTGTGGACGCATAAAGGGGAAGTTTTCTGCGCGCATGCTGAGGTCGCCGAGCGAGGTGAAGGCACAATGCTATCCCTGCAATATGAAGCTTATATGACGGTCTCCCTGCGGGTCGTCGGCCCGGGCCCATGGCGCGCTGGCCAGCCGTGCACGGCAGGTCATAGATCACCGGGTGGATGAACTCGCGGCAGATCCAGCTGGCCGCTCATCGCCAGGGTAGGGGTTGACTTCTCTTTTTATATCAGTAACATACGCGGCATTCCGCAATAGCTCAGTTGGTAGAGCAAGTGACTGTTAATCACTGGGTCCCTGGTTCGAGTCCAGGTTGTGGAGCCAGATAGAAGAAAAGCCTGCAGCGATGCAGGCTTTTTTTTTGCGCTTTTTTCAGTCCTGCCGCCGGCAGGCCCCGGGGGCTATAGGCTCCCGGGCCGGGCGATCCCTCAGCGGCGATCCAGCCACACGGTCTGGGCATTGCAGAATTCGCGTACGCCGAAGTGCGACAGTTCGCGACCAAAACCGCTTTTCTTCACGCCACCGAAGCTGACCCGTGGGTCGCTGGCGCTATAGCCGTTGATAAACACACCGCCGGTTTCCAGTTCGTCGGCGAACTTGCCGGCCAGCTCCAGATCCGCCGTGTAAACGGTTGCCGTGAGCCCGAACTCGCTGTCATTGGCCAGCGCCAGGGCATGGGCGGCATCCCGCGCGGTGATGATGGACGCCACCGGGCCGAACAGTTCCTGTTTGAACGAGGTCATCTGGTCGGTGACATTCGCCAATACCGTGGGTTCGTAGAAGTTGCCAGGCCCCTCGGCTTTTTTGCCGCCGAGCAACAATGTCGCGCCTTGCTCCAGGGTGTCCCGAACCTGCTGATCCAGCTCGTCACGCAGATCGAAGCGGGCCATGGGACCGATATAGGTGCCGGTGGCCAGCGGGTCGCCGATGACCAGGCGGCGGGTGGCCTCGACAAACTTGTCGGTGAAGGCTTCTACGACACCTTGCTCGACAATCAGGCGCTTGGCGGCCGCGCAGACTTGCCCGGTGTTCTGGTAGCGGCCGATCACGGCGGCCTTGACCGCTTCCTCGAGGTCGGCGTCATTGAGCACGATAAAGGGGTCTGAACCGCCCAGCTCCAACACGCACTTCTTCAAGGCCGCGCCGGCCTGCGCGCCGATGGCCATGCCGGCGCGTACGCTGCCGGTGAGGGTGACCGCGGCGATGCGCGGGTCGGCAATGGCCCGGGAGACGCCGTCCGGGGTGACATTGATGACTTCGAAGATACCTTCGGCAAAGCCGGCGCGCTTGAAGGCGTCCCGCAGCAGGTAGGCGCTGCCCATGACGTTGGGCGCGTGCTTGAGCACGAAGGTGTTACCGGCCAGCAGCGTCGGCACCGCGCCGCGCAGCACTTGCCAGATCGGAAAGTTCCACGGCATCACGGCGAGAATCGGACCCAGTGGGCGATACTCGATGCGCGCCTTGCCGCCTTCCACCTGGGTCGGCTCGGCGCTGAGCATGGCGGGGCCGTGTTCGGCGTACCACAGGCAGAGTTGCGCACACTTCTCAATTTCGCCGCGGGCCTGGGTCACGGGCTTGCCCATCTCCCGGGTGATCATCTCGGCCATTGCGCTGGCGTTGTCGCGCAGGGCCTGAGCCAGGGCGACCAGCGACTGCGAGCGTTGTTCCAGCGCGGTACGCCGCCAGAGCGAGAACCCGGTCGCGGCACGGGACAGGGCGGCATCCAGGGCCGAATCGGATTCGAAAGGGTAGTGGCCGATCTGTTCGCCGTTGGCGGGGTTGATCGAAAGAGCATGGGTGCGGCTGGAGATCGAAGACATGACACCGTCCTGCTGGGTGGGTATGGCCTCAGATTACGGTGGCGCTAGTTTTCTGGAAACTGAATAATAATGAGCATATCGTTCACGATTGGAGAATGACATGGATCTGGTCCAGTTGGAGATTTTCAAAGCCGTTGCCGAGCACGGCAGCATCAGTGCGGCCGCCCAGCAGATCCATCGGGTGCCGTCGAACCTGACCACGCGGATCAAGCAGTTGGAGCAGGATCTGGGGGTGGATCTGTTTATTCGCGAGAAGAGTCGTCTGCGGCTGTCACCGGCGGGCTGGAGTTTTCTCGACTATGCCCGGCGTATTCTCGACCTGGTCGGTGAGGCGCGGGCCACCGTGGCCGGTGAAGAACCGCAAGGCGCCTTTGCCTTGGGCTCGCTGGAGAGCACGGCGGCGGTGCGTATTCCGCAACTGCTGGCGGCCTATAACCAGCGCTATGCCAAGGTCGATCTGGATCTCTCCACCGGCCCGTCCGGGACCATGATCGATGGGGTCTTGTCCGGGCGCCTGGCCGCTGCCTTTGTCGACGGGCCGCTGCTGCATCCGGCGCTGGAAGGGGTACCGGCGTTCGAGGAAGAGATGGTGCTGATCGCGCCGCTGCAGCACGCGCCTATCCGGCGCGCGCAAGAGGTCAATGGCGAGAGCATTTATGCTTTTCGTGCCAACTGTTCCTATCGGCATCACTTCGAGAGCTGGTTTGGCAAGGACGGCGCGGTACCCGGCAAGATCCATGAGATGGAGTCCTACCATGGCATGCTCGCCTGTGTGAGTGCCGGGGCCGGCCTGGCGCTGATGCCCCGCAGCATGCTCGAGAGCATGCCCGGCTGCAGCACCGTGAGCGTCTGGCCGTTGGCCGAGTCCATGCGCTATCTGCGAACCTGGCTGGTGTGGCGCCGGGGTACAGTGTCGCAAAGCCTGAGCATGTTCGTGCGCCTGCTCGAGGAACAGGGCGTGGTCCGCGAAGAGCGCTGAGGCGCCTGAGGAACCGGTCCGACGCGGCTTTGACATCAGGCAGTCAAGGGATTAACTTCGCGACTTTTTACCCGTCGCTCCAAAGGGGCACGGGCAGTTATGGTTAAGGAAGGGCACGATGATGGAAATGGCACAGCAGGACGATTTGTTTCAGGTCGACAAGCGACTCTCCCTCAAGCCCGTGACGGACTTCAATGCTTTCCTGCTCCAGGCATTTGCCGATGGACCGTGCCAATGCGTGCGCTGCGTGGAAGCGGCGGGCGTCGAAACCGGTTATGCCTTCCAACACAGCTTCGAGCTGGGCAAGGTGGTCAACCGCCAGTTCGCCAGGACCACCCCCAGCGAGGTACTCCTGGCACTGAAGAAAGCCTGGTTGTCGTTCTTCAAGAGTGAACTGGAGACGCCCGGTGCGCTGGACAAGTCTCGCGTGCATGAGTTCGTCAAGCCTGAGCTGCACGTTCGGTTGCGTCCGCTGCTGCTGGCCTGCGGCCTGATCGTGGAACAGGAGGGTGGTTGGGTGTTGCAGCCGGTTTCGGAATAACCCGTGGGCAGGCACCACGGCCACGAACGTTAATGTCTACTTAACCTGTCGCGGTTTAAGTAGCCTATCCTTTACCGCAACCCCTTCATTGGCGTCCTCAATGTTCAGGTTTCAGCTGATCTTGACCCTGGTGCTCAGCCTGATGCTGCCGATCTTCGGCAGCGTGGCCGTGGCCGCGTCTTTTGCTGAACCTTGTCCGATGCCGTCGATGAACCACGCCGGATCGAAAATGACCGGCGCGCCCTGCTGCAATGATAGGGAACATGGTGCCGCCTCCAAGTCGCCCTGCAAGTCCGGTGAGGAGTGCAAGATCGGTGGACTGCTCCAGGTCCTGACGATTGGAACCTTCAGCCCGGTTCCACCGCTCCCGCTTACCCTGCAACCGCCCGCCGTGCTCCAGTCCGAGCCTGCCGATTTGTGGCGCCCTCCGCGTTACGTCTGATGCCTTGATCCGAATCCCCACACGCCCCCACAAAACGGCGTAGGGGCCATCGCGACCGCTATTTGCAGCGGGCGCGTCGATCCTGCATTGGAGACGAAAGCATGTTCGCTTTCCTTCCTTCACACCGCGTCTTGGCCGGTGTGATCGCTGTTGTCCTGGGCGCCAGCCCGCTGGTGGCCGTCAGGGCCGAGCCGCTGAGCTTCGAGCGGGCCCAGCACCTGGCTGAAAACACCGCCCCCGAAAACCTCGCGCGCCTGGCGCAGGTCGAGTCGGCGCAGTCCTCGGTCGGTCCCGCCGATGCGTTGCCCGATCCCAAGCTGATGTTGGGGATCCAGGATCTGCCGATCCAGGGTTCCGGGCGCTATTCGTTCAACGGCGACTCGATGACCGAGCGCCAGATCGGCCTGCGCCAGGAGGTGCCCAACCGCGACAAGCGCCTGGCCCGCAAGCAACTGGCGCTGGCGAGCGTGGACGTCGCCGAAGCCGAGCGCCGGGCTTCGCTGCTGGAGGTCAAGCGGCAAACCGCGTTGGCCTGGCTGAACGTCTATTACGCCGAACTCAGCGTGAAAAGCTTCGATCAACTGGATCATCAGGTCGCGCTGTTGCGCAGCACCACACCCTCGCGTATCGCCGCCGGCACCGCGCAGGCGGGCGATCTGCTCCAGGCTGATCAGGAGGCGCTGGCGCTGGCCGACCGACGTGACGAACTGCTACAGAACATCGCCATGGCCCGGGCCAAGCTGCGGCGCTGGATCGGCGCCGATGCCGATCAACCGCTGGCCGACGGACCACCGAGCTGGGGCCCGATCCTGCCGCATACCCAGCACACCCTGGGGCGCCATCCGGATCTGCAAGCGGCCACGGCCCGGGTCAGCGAAGCCAATGCCGAGCTGGCCGATGCCATCGCGCAGAAGAAGCCCGACTGGGGCGTCGAGCTGGTCTACGGGCACCGTGACCGGCAGTTCGGCGGCGATATGGCGTCGCTGCAATTCACCTTCGATCTGCCGCTGTTCAGCGGTTCCCGCCAAGGGCCGCGGATCAATGCGCGGCAGCATGAGGTCGAACAGCGGGAGGCCGAACAGGAAGTCATGTTGCGTGAGCACAAGGCCGAGCTGGAAAGCGGGCTGGCCGAACTCGAGCGCTTGAATAAGGCTCTGGAACGTTCGCAACAGTCAGCAATTCCCCTGGCCGAGCGCCGCGCCGAGCTTTCGCTGGCGTCGTACAGGGCTGGTAAGAGCCCGTTGAATGAAGTGATCGGCGCCCGTCGTGATCTGATCGAGGCACAGCTGCGCCGCGTCAATCAACAGAGTCAATTCAGCCAACTGTCCGCCAGCCTGTATTACGCCTATGTCGAGGGCCTCAAATGAAGACGCGCACTTACTCCCTGTTGACCCTCGCGCTGGCGGGGCTCGGTGTTGCCGGGGGCTACTGGCTTGGCCACGGTGGGAGCGCGATGTCCGCTGCGGCCGATGGCGCGAAGCAAGAGCGCCCGGCCCTGTACTGGTTCGACCCAATGTATCCGACCCAGCACTTCAATGCACCGGGCAAGTCGCCGTTCATGGACATGCAACTGGTGCCCAAGTATGTCGATGGCGCCGAGGACACCTCGTCCGTCAGCGTCTCGTCGCAACTGGCCCAAAACCTTGGTATGCGCACCGCCGTGGTGGTGCGTGAACGCCTGCCCGGTGGGCTCGATGCCGTCGGTTCGCTGGGTTACAACCAGCGCGATATCGCCAACCTGCAAGCCCGTGCGGCGGGCTTTGTAGAGCGCGTCTACGACCGTGCTCCCGGCGATGTGCTGCCGGCCGGCGCGCCGCTGGTGGATCTGTTGATACCCGAGTGGTCGGCCGCGCAACTGGAATTTGTCGCGGTCCTTGCCAGCGGCGACGGCCGCTTGATTCAGGCCTCGCGCCAGCGCCTGCAATTGCTCGGCATGCCCGAGTCGGTGATCGCCGAGGTGGCTAAGACCCGCAAGGTTCGCCCGGTATTGACCCTGTCCACGCCGATGGCCGGTGAACTGCAAAGCCTGGAGGTGCGCGCGGGAATGAGTGTGTCCGCGGGGATGAGCCTGGCGCGGATCAACGGCCTGGGTAGCGTCTGGCTCGACACCGCGATCCCCGAGGCGCAGGCCATCTCGGTCGCGGTGGGCGCCGCGGTGTCCGTGGCCTTGTCCGCTTATCCCGGACAAACGCTGGCGGGGAGGGTGGTGGCGGTATTACCCAGTGTCGATCCGCAGAACCGTACCCTGACGGTGCGCAGCCAGTTGCCCAACCCGGACGGCAAGCTGCGGCCGGGCATGTTCGCCAGCGTGCGCCTCGCCGAGCCCGATTCGACCCCGAGCCTACTGGTGCCCAGCGAAGCGGTGATCCGTACCGGCAAACGCACCCTGGTGATGCTGGCGCAGGTCGAGGGCCGTTATCAACCGAAAGAGATTCGTATCGGGCGCGAGTCGGACGGGCGTATCGAAGTGCTTGATGGCTTGAGCGAAGGCCAGAAGGTGGTGACCTCCGGGCAGTTCCTGCTCGACTCGGAAGCCAGCCTGCAAGGCATCGCCCCCACCGATGAGCCGATGGACTCGATGGAGGGGATGAAATGATCAAGCGTCTGATCCACTGGTCCATCGGCAATCGGTTCCTGATCCTGCTGGCGACCCTGTTTATCGTTGCCTGGGGCATCTGGTCGGTACGCAATACACCGCTCGATGCACTGCCGGACCTGTCCGACACCCAGGTGATCGTGCGCACCAGCTTTCCCGGGCAGGCGCCGCAGATCGTTGAAAACCAGATCACCTATCCGCTGGCCAGTACCTTGCTGTCGGTCCCCGGGGCGAAGACCGTGCGCGGCTACTCGTTCTTCGGCGACTCTTTTGTCTATGTGATTTTCGAGGACGGCACCGACCTGTACTGGGCCCGTTCGCGGGTCTTGGAATACCTCAACCAGGCCCAGGGCCGCTTGCCCCAGGGCGTCACCAGCACTCTGGGTCCGGATGCCACCGGCGTGGGCTGGATCTATCAGTACGCCCTGGTGGATCGCAGCGGTCAGCATGACCTGGCGCAGTTGCGCGGAATCCAGGACTGGTTCCTCAAGTACGAGCTCAAGACCGTGCCCAATGTCGCCGAAGTCGCCACCATCGGCGGCATGGTCAAGGAGTATCAGGTCCTGCTCGATCCGCAGAAGATGGTGGCCTACGGCATCACCCAGCGGCAGGTGAACGAGGCACTGAAGAGCGCCAACCAGGAGGCCGGCGGTTCGGTGCTGGAACTGGCCGAGCGCGAATACATGGTGCGGGCTTCGGGCTATCTGAAGAGCCTGGAGGACTTTCGCAATATCCCGTTGAAAACCTCGGCGCAAGGCGTGCCGGTGTTGCTCGGGCAGGTGGCGACGATCCAGATCGGCCCCGAGATGCGTCGTGGCATTGCCGAGTTGGACGGTGAAGGTGAAGCCGTCGGCGGCGTGGTGATCCTGCGCTCGGGCAAGAACGCCGACGAAACCCTGCAGGCGGTAAAAGCGCGCCTCGACAGCTTGCGCGGCAGCCTGCCGCCCGGGGTCGAGCTGGTCACCACCTACGACCGTTCGCAACTGATCGACCGGGCGGTGCACAACCTGAGCTTCAAACTGCTGGAAGAGTTCGGCGTGGTGGCGCTGGTGTGCCTGTTGTTCCTCTGGCACTGGCGCTCTTCGCTGGTGGCGATCATCACCCTGCCGCTGGGGGTGTTGATGGCTTTTATCGTGATGCGCATCGAGGGGGTCAACGCCAACATCATGTCCCTGGGCGGTATCGCCATTGCCATCGGCGCGATGGTCGATGCGGCGGTGGTGATGATCGAGAACGCGCATAAACATATCGAGGCCTGGCAACTGCGTCATCCTGGCCAGAAGCTGCAAGGCGAAGCCCATTGGCGGGTGATCGGCGAGGCGGCGGCGGAGGTCGGGCCGGCGCTGTTCTTCAGTCTGTTGATCATCACTTTGTCGTTCCTCCCGGTGTTTACCCTGGAGGCCCAGGAGGGGCGGCTGTTCGGTCCGCTGGCGTTTACCAAGTCCTATTCGATGGCGGCGGCGGCGGGGTTGTCGGTGACCCTGGTGCCGGTGCTGATGGGCTACTGGATTCGCGGTCATATTCCCGGCGAGCAGGAGAACCCGCTCAATCGCTGGCTGATCGCGGCCTATCGTCCGCTGCTGGAGGCGGTGCTGAAATGGCCGAAACTGACCCTGACCCTGGCACTGCTGATCTTCCTTTCCAGCCTCTGGCCCTTGAGCCAACTGGGCGGGGAATTCATGCCGGCGCTGGATGAGGGCGATCTGCTGTATATGCCTTCGGCGCTGCCGGGGTTGCCGGCGAGCAAGGCCAGCGAGCTGTTGCAGCAGACCAACCGGATGATCCGTACAGTGCCGGAAGTCGAGCATGTTTTCGGTAAGTCCGGGCGGGCGGAAAGCGCCACCGATCCGGCGCCCCTGGAGATGTTCGAAACCACTATAAAGTTCAAGCCCCGTGAGCAATGGCGCGCCGGTATGACCCCGGAGAAACTGATCGAGGCGCTGGACCAGGCGGTCAAGGTGCCGGGCTTGTCGAACCTCTGGGTGCCGCCAATCCGCAACCGCATCGATATGCTTGCCACGGGTATCAAGAGCCCGATCGGGGTCAAGGTAGCCGGCACGTCTCTGGCGGATATCGATGAGGTCGCCCATCAGGTCGAAGTCGTTGCCAAGCAGGTCCCAGGCGTTAGCTCGGCCCTGGCGGAACGCTTGACCGGGGGCAGCTACCTCGATATCCGGATCAATCGATTGGCGGCGGCTCGCTATGGGCTGAGCATTGCCGATGTGCAAGCGGTGGTGTCCGGTGCCGTGGGCGGCAGCACGGTGGGGGAGACAGTCGAGGGTGTGGCCCGTTACCCGATCAATCTGCGTTATCCACGGGAGTGGCGCGACAGTCCGCAGGCCTTGCAGCAATTGCCGATGCTCACCGCCAGCGGGCAGCAGATCACCCTCGGGGCGGTGGCGGATATCGGCGTGAGCGCGGGGCCGCCGATGCTGCGTAGCGAGAACGGTCGGCTGTCCGGTTGGGTCTATGTGGATGTCCGTGGCCGTGACCTGGCCTCGACCGCCCGCGACCTGCAGCAACAAGTGGCGCAACAGGTGAAGCTCAAGGCCGGGATGACCGTCTCCTATTCCGGGCAGTACGAGTTCCTGGAGCGGGCCAATGCCCGCCTGAAGTGGGTGGTACCGGCCACCTTGCTGATCATTTTCGTGCTGCTCTACCTGACCTTCGGGCGTTTCAGCGAAGCGGGCCTGATCATGCTGACCTTGCCGTTCGCGCTGTCCGGAGGTGTCTGGTTGCTCTACCTGCTGGGCTTCAACCTGTCGGTGGCCACGGGGGTGGGCTTTATCGCCCTGGCCGGGGTCTCGGCGGAGTTCGGCGTGATCATGCTGCTCTATCTGAAGAACGCCTGGACGGCGCGCCAGGATGCCGGGCGAGAGGAGGACGGCGATTTACTCGAGGCGATCGGCGAGGGCGCGGTGTTGCGAGTGCGGCCCAAGGTGATGACGGTGGCGGTGATCATTGCCGGCCTGCTGCCGATTCTCTGGGGCAGCGGCACCGGGTCGGAGGTGATGAAGCGGATTGCCGCACCGATGGTCGGCGGCATGATCACCGCGCCGTTGTTGTCGATGCTGGTGTTGCCGGCGGCGTATTGGTTGATGAAACGTCGGCGTTAGGACGATAGACCGTGTCATCGTTCTTTGCGGCGATCCGACAAGCTCCGCTCCCACAGGTCTGCGGTCGTACGCAGGGTCTGTGCTTGACTCGGACAATGTGGGAGCGGAGCTTGCCCGCGAAGCTTTTCGCTGGCTCAAGGGCGCCTTCGCGAGCAAGCTCTGCTCCTACACGCCCCCGAGTGGATACCCGCATGGATTATTTCGCCGCCCTCACGGCCTTTGTCGAGGCCGCCCAGGCCAATAATTTTTCCCGGGCGGCCGAGAAACTCTCGATCAAGGCCTCGACTGTCTCGCGTTATATCAAGGACCTGGAGCAGGACCTGGGCATCGCCCTGTTCAATCGCTCCACCCGCACCCTGCGCCTGACCGAGGGCGGCGAAACCTTCCTGCACCATGCCTTGCGGGTGCTCGCCGAGCTGGATCAGGCCCGGGCCGCGACCTCGGCTCTCAACCAGCAACCCCGCGGGCTGCTCAAGCTCAACCTGCCACCGGCCTTTGCCCGGCACCATGTATTGCCGCTGCTCGGCGACTTTGCCGAACGTTTTCCGCAAATCCGTCTGGAACTGACCCTGGAGGACAGTCACGTCAATCTGATCAGTGCCGGTGTCGACCTGGCGCTGCGGGTCGGGGTGTTGCCGGACTCGTCGCTCAAGGCGCGCCAGCTGGCAGCCGAACGCACGCTGCTGTGTGTCAGCCCCGAGTACGCCCGGCAACATCCGCCACCCCGTTCGCCACAGGAGCTGGCGGAGTGTTCCGCGATACTCAATGGCAACCTGCCTGACGAGGTATTTTTCATTGCGCTGCGGGCCCCCGGCGCCCAGGCCGAGCGCGTTGCAATCAAGGGCCAGCTGCGGATCAACGACCTGGATGCGCAGTTGCTGGCGGTGCGGCAGGGATTGGGCATGGCGTTGTTGCCGGACTGGCTGGTGGCCGATCTGCTCAGGCAGGGCGAGCTGCTGCACTGGCTGCCTGACTGGCAGGCCCAGGCCACGCAGATCGCCGCGTCACTCTGGTTTGTCTATCCACCCAAACGCACCGTCTCCTCGAAGGTACGCAGTTTTATCGACTTCATGCTTGAACGTATCGGCACACCGCCTTATTGGCAGCGTTGAGTCTGCTCAACTGAAGCGAATGTCGAGGGCACGCAGGTAGGTCTGCAGGCCGGCATCCTGGATCGGAATCAGGAAGGCTTCGCGGTCCGATTCGTTGTAGTGTGCGTGCCAGTAGCCCGGCGGTGTGACGAACGCCAGCCCGGGCGCCCAGTCGACCCGGGTCGGGTTGCGGATCTGGCCGTGCTCGTCGACCTCGGTGCCCACCAGGCTGTAGCAACCGGGCGGACAGTCGATGATGAAGTCCAGGGCGATCGACTGGTGACGATGGGGTTTCTGTACCGAGCCCGGCGGCAGAATGCCGTACATTGCCCAGAGCACATGGGTCACGGTACGGGTCTGGGGGAAGTGCCGATTGCCCAGCAGGATGCTGATCCGACTGCGGTCCTGGGCGCGTGGGTCGTCGGCGGCTTCGCGCAGTTTGGCATTGGCGGTTTGCGCCGGGTACAGGGTGGCACTGAAGCGGTCTTCCTGGCTGCGGACACCAAGGTAGCGCAGCAGCGGCTCGTCATGCACGTAGTAGAAGCGGCTGTCCGCGCTGGCGGCCAGTTCGACCGCCTGGCGGCCGGGCAGGGCGATAAAGCAGCCTTTGTCCCACTCGAACCGGGCCTCGCCCTGAACCAGGCGGCCATGCCCTGCAATCACATAAAGCACTTGGGAGGTGGCGTTGGGGTGCAGGGCCAGCGAGTCACCGGCATTCAGCCGGATGAAGTTCGCGCACAGTCCAGGGCCGGTGGCCGGACCTTCGCAGCCCAGGGCCTGGCTCAGGTCCAGCGGTACGAGCCGCGAGGGTCCGCTGTTGTAGAGCGAGGCGGGAAAGCTCTGATAGGGGATGCGCGAGATCAATCCGGCGCTGATCGGGTTGGCGGCCTTGCTGTATTCGAAGTACTCGGCGTCCTGTTCACAGGCGGACAGTTCGGTGCTGGCGATCATTGGCTGTTGACGGTTCATGCTCGGGCCTCTCGACGTTGTGGTTATGGGCGCAGAGCGCTCACTATACGAAGCCCGTCGATGGGGATTAAGGCCTCAATGGGAACAGCAGTTATGCGCAAAAGGGCAGTGGAGCGACGGGACGGTGCCGCACGGCAAGCTCACCCGTCGCCTCAGGCCAGGGACGCCAGGCGCTCCACGGTTTCAGGGTACTTCTCCACCAGCCGGATCAGCGTGGTGGCCTGGGCATTGGGCCGGGCCCGGCCCTGTTCCCAGTTTTCCAGGGTCCGGGTGTTGGTGCGCAGGTACAGGGCGAACACCGCCCGTGACAGCTTCAGCTGGGTCCGGATCGCCACCAGCTCCTCGGCGCTGATCGGTTGCAGCTTGTTCAACTGAACCTTGTGGGTGCGCAGGGTGACCTTGCCCCGGCGGTCATCGGCCAGGGCGTCGAAGCCCTCGACCAGTTCTGCAAAAATGTCACGCTTCATGATGGTTTCTCGCCTCTATCTCTGTGCTCAGGAGCCGCTTCAGGATTCCCTTCTGCGGCGAGCTCAAGTCGTCCTGCTGGTCTTTGTCGTACAGGGTGAACAGCCAGAACTGGGAACCTTGCGGCCACTTGTAATAGATCACCCGGATGCCGCCCCGTTTACCTTTTTGCCGCTTCATGTCCATGCAGCGGACCTTGCGTAGCCCACCGGTACCCTGGATGACCTCACCGGCTTCAGGGTTGCGCAACAAGGCGAGTTGAAAACAGTGAAACGCCTCGTCGCCCAGGTAGGCTCTGCGATGACGCTCGAAGGGCGGTAGTTCGATAAACAAAGCATTCATTATTTGTACGCTACTCACGTATAAATTTAAAGAGGGAATATGTGTCTGCTCTTCACCCTAGTTGAGTCCTGACAGCTGCTTTGTGGGACTTTTCCCGCAAGTTCACCGCTTTTTGTGATGAGGTTTGCCGGAAGGTGGCTGTCGATAGCCATTGATGTTTTTCCTGTGCAACGAGTCGTTTTCCATCAATCCCGGCCTGGGAGGCTGCTCTAGATTAGGTTCCAACGCCGGCAGCCGAACCTAGCGCGCAAACCTGGTCGAGGAGTACCTCCATGCAACCTATTCATATCCAGAAACAACAATCCCGGGTCGAAGGCTGGGATCAGCAGGATCCCGAAGAAGCCTTCACCTTGCCGTCGCGGTATTTTTTCGACGCGGGGCTGTTCCAGGCCGAACGCGACAATATTTTCATGCGCGCCTGGCACGTTGCCGGGCACCAGAACGAGTTCGCCCAGCCCGGGCAGTACGTGGTCTGCGACCTGTTCGACCAGAGCATCGTGGTGGCCTGCAATCGGGAAGGGCAGATCCATGCTTTCCATAATGTCTGCCAGCACCGCGGCAACCGTTTGCTCGAACAGCGTCGTGGCACCACCGGCGGGGTGATGCGTTGTGCCTATCACTCCTGGTGCTACGAGATGGACGGCAGCCTGCGCAGCGCACCGCGTTGCGAGCGCATGAAGAACTTCGAGGTGCGGCAGTTCAATATTCCCAAGGTGCGGACCGAGGCGCTGGGTGGTTTCATCTACTTCAACCTGGATCCCGAGGCAGCGTCGTTGCGCGAGTTGTTTCCCGGGGTCGACGAGGAGATGCGTCGGGTCTTCCCCGACCTGGAGCGCATGCAACTGATCGAGGAACAGGACGTGATCGTGCCGGCCAACTGGAAAGTGATCATGGACAACTCCATCGAGGGCTATCACTTCAAGCTGTCCGGTCCGTGCCATATCGACCTGGCCAAACTGATCGACTTCAAGGGCTACCAGTTGACCCGGCGCGACAACTGGTGGACCTACGCCGCGCCGGCCAATCTTGCCGCCACCGAGGCCTATGGGGTGAAACTGCGCAGCGACCCGAACCCCGAGGAGTGCTTTTTCAATATCGGCCTGTGGCCGAACAACACCTTCTACACCTTCCCGTTTTCCGAGTTCCTCGGCTCGTTCATGATGATTCCGCTGGATGCCGAGCGCTCGCTGCTGCGTTTCGGTTACTACTCCGCCAACGCCAGCACGGCCGAGGTCAGCAGCGCCTGCATGAAGTGGATGAACGAGGACCTGGGCCCCGAGGACATCGCGCTGAATATCTCGGTGCAGAAGGGCCTGCGCTCCCTGGGCTACGACCAGGGGCGCTACATGATCGACGCCCAGCGCAGCAACGAAAGCGAGCACCTGGTGCATCACTTTCATCGGCTGGTGTTCCAGGGTATTCACGGCCGCAACGAACGCTGAAACGCCCCGGGGCGGGCAGCGCCGCTGCTCGCCTGAACCTTGCGACGGAGTACGCCCGGTCATGTCCGAAGACGAATTCGATTACCTGATTGTCGGTGCCGGCTCGGCCGGTTGTGTCCTGGCCCATCGCCTCGGTGAAGACCCGCAGGTGCGCATCCTGCTGCTGGAGGCCGGGCCCGCCGACAACAGCTGGACCATCGACATGCCGTCGGCGGTGGGCATTGTCGTCGGTGGCAACCGCTATAACTGGAGCTACCTGTCCGAGCCCGAACCCGGGCTCGACGGGCGGCGGATCGGCACACCACGCGGGCGCACCCTGGGCGGCTCGTCGTCGATCAATGGCATGGTCTATATCCGTGGTCACGCCCGCGATTACGACCAGTGGGCCGCGCAGGGCTGCGGCGGCTGGAGTTACCAGGAGGTGCTGCCGTACTTTATCCGCGCCCAGGCCCATGCCGAGGGGCCGGATACCTATCGCGGCGCCCAGGGGCATTTGCACGTCACCCCGGGGGATATCGGCACGCCGCTGTGTGCCGCGTTCGTCGAGGCTGGGGTCGAGGCTGGTTATGCGCCGAGCAACGACCTCAATGGCTATCGCCAGGAAGGCTTCGGCCCGGTGGACCGTACCACCCGTGGCGGCAAGCGCTGGAGTACCGCCAAAGGCTATCTGCGCGAGGCCCTGCTGCGCGGCAATGTTCAGGTGGCCACCGGTGCCCTGGCGCTGCGGATCCTGTTCAAGGGCAACCGCGCCTGTGGCCTGGAGTACGAGCAGAACGGCCATGTCTGGCAGGCTCGGGCCCGACGTGAGGTGCTGCTCACAGCGGGGGCGATCAACTCGCCGCAGTTGTTGCTGTTGTCCGGCATCGGCCCGGCTTCGGAGCTGCGCGACCTCGGGCTGACAGTTCGGCATGATCTGCCGGGTGTCGGCAGGCGTCTCAACGATCATCCCGACGCCGTGGTGCAGTACCTGTGCAAGAAGCCGGTGTCGCTTTACCCCTGGACCACCGCGCCGGGCAAATGGTGGATCGGTGCCCGTTGGTTTGTCAGCCACGATGGCCTGGCGGCCAGCAATCACTTCGAGGCCGGGGCGTTTATCCGCTCGCGGGCCGGGGTCGAGCATCCGGACCTGCAACTGACCTTCATGCCCCTGGCGGTCAAGCCCGGCAGCGTCGACCTGGTGCCGGCCCATGCGTTCCAGGTGCATATCGACCTGATGCGCCCCAGCAGCCTGGGCCGGGTCACCCTTGCCAGCCGTGATCCGCGCCGGCCGCCGCGGATCCTGTTCAATTACCTCAGTACCGAACAGGACCGTGCCGATATGCGTGCGGGGGCGCGGTTGGTGCGGGAAATCATCGGGCAACCGGCGATGGCGGCGTTCGCGGGGGAAGAGCTGGTGCCCGGTGCCCAGGCGCAAAGCGATGCGGAACTTGACGCCTGGGCCCGGGGCGTCACGGAAACCGGCTACCATGCCAGCGGTACCTGCAAAATGGGCCCGGGCGACGATCCCGAGGCGGTGGTCGATCCACAGTTGCGGGTCCATGGCGTGGAAGGCTTGCGGGTAGTGGATGCCTCGATCATGCCGGTGATCGTCAGCGGCAACACCAATGCGCCGACGGTGATGATCGCGGAGAAGGCCAGCGACTTGATTCGTGGGCGGGTGCCTTTGCCGACTGCGCGGGTGCCGGTGTGGATACATCCGCACTGGCAAACTGAACAGCGTTGAGGCTGCGGTCCGATATAGTGAAACCACCACGCAACCTTGTAGGAGCCGGCTTGCTGGCCATAGCGTCATTGAGGGCACCGCAACTCAAGGGCCTCATCGCCGGCAAGCCAGCTCCCACAAGGGGGCGTGGGAGATCCCTGCACTGAAAATCAACCGTAGAGCCCACCAAAGAGGCTAGCGATGAACCCGCAAACCAGTACTCAGCCAGCCGACTGGCGCCGTGCCGATGCCGTGCCCTTGCGTGTTGCCGTATTGCTGTTGCCGTCGTTCTCCCACCTGGGTCTGGCGGCGGTCATCGAACCGCTGGCGATTGCCAACTGGCTGACCCAGCGTCCGCTGTTCGAATGGACCCTGCTGTCCCTCGACGCTCAGCCGGTGCCCGCCAGTAACGGTTTGAGCACGATGGTCGCCGGTAGTCCCGACGTCGAACAGGGCTTTGACGCTTGCCTGGTGATCGCCAGTTTCGATGTGCACAAGCACAGCCGCAATCAGTCGCTGAAGAGCTGGCTGCGCAAGCAGGCGCTGTTCGGCGCGGTGTTGATAGGGGTGGAAACCGGCACCGAACTGCTGGCCGCCGCCGGCGTGCTGGACGGCTATGAGGCGGCGGTGCACTGGGACAACTGGCAGGGCTTCCAGGAAAGTTACCCGCGGGTGAAGGCGCGGACCCAGCTCTATACCCTGGAGCGTCAGCGCCTGACCTGTGCCGGTGCCACTTCGACCCTGGACATGATGATCAGTTGGTTGGGGCAGAGCGTGGACAGCGACCTGGCCCGCGAGATTGCCATGCACTTGCTGATGGGGCGCGTGCGCCAACCGCTGGACAATCAGCTCGAGGACGGCCTGGCGAGTACCCGGCTGTCCAGCGCCAAGATGCGCCGTGCGGTGCAGTTGATGGAGCAGGCGCTGGAGGAGCCGCTGGACTGCGAGGCGATTGCGGCCAAGGTCGGCTTGTCCCAGCGCCAACTGGAGCGCCAGTTCAAGCAGCACACCGGCTTGTCACCGCTCAAGTACTATATGAGCCTGCGTCTGGCGCGGGCCCATAACCTGTTGCAGCAGACCCGCCTGAGCGTGGCCCAGGTCGCGGCCTGTTCCGGGTTCGGTTCGCTGGAGCATTTCTCCCGTACCTACCGGGCACGTTTCGGTTGTCCACCAAGCGAGGACCGCAGCCAGGTATTCAGTGCACCGGTGATGCGCCAGCCGCTGAGCCGAGAACCGCTTGAGGAATAATACCTATCCACCCGGTTGCCCCCGATCCGTGTAGGAGCCGGCTTGCTGACGATGAACGATAACGCGGTCTGCCTGCAACACCGCGGCGTGCGCATCGCCAGCAAGCTGGCTCCCACGGTTTAGTGGGCGAACTCCGGCTCCTCCTCCTCGAGAATCTCCAGCAATGCCGCAAAATGCTTCTCGGCAAACCCCGGATAGTCCAGCCATTGCCGCGCGGTCTTGCGCGCCACTTCGTCGTTGGCGATACGCAATGGCCGTCCCGTCGACAAGGCGGTGATATACACCTCGCACGCCCGCTCGAAGTAATACAAATCATCGAAAGCCTGAGCCACGCTGGGGGCGGCCACCAACAGGCCGTGATTACCCATCAACAGGATCGGCTTGTCCGCCAGCAGTCTGCTGACGCGCTCGGCCTCGTCACCCAGGCCCATGCCATCGAACCCTTCATCGATTGCCACGCGCTCGAAAAAGCGCATGGAATTCTGCTCGATAGGCGGCAGGCTTGAATCCGCCAGGCACGCCAGCGCGGTCGCATATTTCGAATGGGTGTGCAGGATGCAACGGGCATGGGGCTGGTTGCGGTGTAGCGCGCCGTGCAAGGCCGAGGCGGTGATATCCGGGGCGTTCGGGCCCATCAGGCTCGACGGATCGTCGGCGTTGACCAGCAACAGTTCGCTGGCCTTGATCCGCGAGAAATGCCGGCCATAGGGGTTGATCAGGAACTCCCGGCCATCCGCCGACACCGCCACGCTGAAGTGGTTGGCAATCGACTCGTGCAGCCCCAACCGTGCGGCCCAGCGAAAGGCGCAAGCCAGCTCCCGGCGCAACCGCGCCGGTGCGGATGACGCCTCGGCGGCGCGGCGTTCGGTGGCGCTATTCATGCTGGACTCCTGATCCCGACGGATGATGTTCAAGAGTCTAGGGCGGTCAGCCGTGGCCGCTTGACGGGAAGCGACACGGGTTGACGTCATTGCTTCATCCAGCACCGAACAGTTGCACGATCAGCCAGGCATTGGCGCCGCTGATCACCACGAACAAACCCCAGGCCAATGCCTTGGTGTACCAGCGATTGACGAAAGGCCCCATCAAGCGCTCATCGCTGGTCATGCGGATCAACGGGTACAGCGCAAAGGGCAATTGCAGGCTCAGCACCACCTGGCTCAGCACCAGCAATTTACCCACCGCGCCTTCGCCCATCATCCAAACCCCGATAAAGGCTGGGATCAGCGCCAGGCCACGAGTGATCAGTCGGCGCTGCCAGCAGGGAATCTTCAGGTTCAGGTAGCCTTCCATGATCACCTGGCCGGCGATGGTGCCGGTAAACGTCGAACTCTGTCCGGACGCCAGCAGCGCGATGCCGAACAGAGTACTGGCGAAAGCGCCGCCCACCAGCGGATCGAGCAGGTGGTAGGCGTCCTGGATCTCCACCACCGCGGTATGCCCACTCTGATGAAAGGCCGCCGCGGCCAGGATCAGGATCGCCGCATTGACCAGCAAGGCCAGGGCCAGCGAGCCGAGGGTGTCGATTCGCGCCAGTTGCACGGCGTCCCGGCGGCTGGCCAGGTCCGTTCCGATCAGCCGGGTCTGTACCACCGAGGTGTGCAGATAGAGGTTATGGGGCATCACCGTGGCCCCGAGAATGCCGATGGCCAGGTACAGCGGCGCGGCCTCGCCGATGGCCGAGAGAGACGGCTTGAAGCCCTGGAACACGTCTGGCCAGTAAGGTTTGATCAACACCAGTTCAATGAAAAAACACACGCCGATGGTCGCCACCAGCACCAGCATGATGGCTTCCAGGCGCCGGAAACCGCGATTCTGCAGGGCCAGGATCAGCAAGGTGTCGAACGCCGTCAGGACAATGCCGAAGGTCAGCGAGCAGCCCAGCAGCAGATGAAAGGCCAGGGCACAACCGAGGACTTCGGCCAGGTCGGTGGCGATGATCGAGATTTCCGCCAGCAGCCACTGGAGCATGGCCGAGCGCGGGCTGTAGCGCTCGCGACAGAGCTGCGCCAGGTCGCGGCCGGTGGCAATTCCCAGGCGCGAGCAAAGGCACTGCACCGCCATGCCGGCGAGGCTCGCCAACAGCACCACGAATAACAGGCTGTAGCCGTAACGCGAGCCGGCCTCGATCGCCGTGGCCCAGTTGCCCGGGTCCATATAGCCGATGGAAATCAGCAGGCCGGGACCGGCAAAGCGCAGGGCCCGCTTGAAGAATGGCGCGCCGCGATCGACGGCAATCGTGCCGTTTACTTCAGAGGGGCAAAAGGGGGCGGTGGCAACTTTCGGCAGGCTGAATTTCACACGGCGTTCCAGGACAACGGGCGGGAAGTGCCAGCTTAGACGTTTGGCGCACGGGGCCCAAGCTATCGAGGCGATTGAAAAGGACATTCAATCTGAAATGCACCAGAGAACCTGTGGGAACGGAGGGACTTATTGCTCCGGGGTGCCTTCGGGCGCCGAGTCACCGCCGTAGTGCTGGCCCAGTTCGACGCGGTTTTCCTCGACCCAGCCGCTGAAGTCATCACCGCTCTTGGCGATGTACATGACCTGGGCCCAGCCGTCCTCGGTGCTGGCATACACCGTGAGGCCGTCGCCGGGAACGACGAAGACTTTCCTGGTGATACAGGCGCTGTTGGGGGCGCTGTGAAAATAGGCCCGCCCCTGGCCGATGACCTTGCCTTCGACGGGCGGACGGTAGCTGCCGGCTTCGGCATTGGCCTTTTCATCCAGGGCGGCGCAATCCACCGCGGCCTCGGCGGCAAAGGTCAAGGGCGAGAGGCTCAACAGCAAGCAGGCAAAAGGCAGCAGGCGAGCGGTGCGTTCCATGCGGGAGGTGTCCATCAAGGATTGGAGAGGGGGGCGATCATAACTGATGGGTTCGTGGCTTATCAGCGGGGAAGAGCCACCGGCGTGAGCACCGGCTTACCGGAAAAATACGCCAGCAGGTTTTCGGCCACCAGCGTCACCGTGGCTTCGGAGGCTTCCGGCGACAGGCCGGCCACGTGGGGTGTCAGCACCACATTGTCCAGGCCCTTGAGGACATCCGGCACATTCGGCTCGTCATCGAACACGTCCAGCGCCGCGCCGGCGAGGCGGCCTTGCTGGAGCGCGTCCACCAGGTCGTTGGTCACCACCACGCTGGCGCGCGCAATGTTGACCAGGAAGCCTTGCGGGCCGAGGGCTTCAAGGGTCTGCCGGTCGATCAGGGCATGGGTGCCGGCACCGCCCGGCGTGGCGACGATCAGATAGTCCGAGACCAGCGCCAGTTCGGTGGTCGTGGCGCAATAGTGGTAATCGACATCTGTGCGCTGGCGCCGGTTGTGATAACTCACGGTCATGCCAAAGCCCAGGGCCGCGCGCTGGGCAATCGCCAGGCCCACCGCGCCCATGCCGAGGATGCCCAGGCGTTTACCGCCCAGGGACGGGCGCATCAGCTTGCGCCACTCGCCGCGCCGCACCGAGGCATCGGCGCGGGGAATATCGCGCACCAGCGACAGCAGCAGGGCCATGGCGTGGTCGGCCACGGACGAGGCATTGGCGCCAGCGCCATTGGTCACGACAATGCCGCGTTGCGCGGCGGCGTGCAGGTCGACCTGTTCATAGCCGGCACCGATCACGCAGATGATCTCGAGCCTGGGCAGGGCGGCCATTTCATCGGCGAACAACCCCAGCGGGCCGCGGGTCAGCACGGCGTTGATGCGCTCGCCATGGATGGCAATGGCTTGCGCGCGCAGGGCTTGGGTCGGCGCCAGGATCAGTTCGAAGCCGTGCTTCTGGATGATCGGCAGGTAGTCGTCGACGGTTTCCACGAGTACCAGCAGCACGTTGCTCATGTGTTTCTCCGGGCCGTATCAATAAGAGTGACCGACAAGACATCGCCCTGCCGGTGGTTGAGCTCAGGTCGCCCTGACACCGTAGCGACCGCGGTAATCACTGGGAGAAAAACCGGTGATTTTCTTGAAGGTCGAACGGAACGCACCGGGATCCTGGTAACCCACGGTCCAGGCGATATGGTCGACGGTGCCGTTGGTGAATTCAAGCATTTCCCGTGCCTTGCCGACTCGCAGGTGCTGGCAGTACTCCGTCGGGCGCAGGCCGGTGGCGGCGCGAAAGCGGCGCAGGAAGGTTCGTTCTTCCAGGCCGGCCTTGTCGGCCATGGCATTCACGCTCGCCTCCAGCGCGCCGCTGCTTTGCAGCCAGTGCTGGACCTTGAGGATCGCGGCATCGCCGTGTCCCAGGATCGGCGCAAAGTTGCCGGCGCATTCGCTGTTGTCACGGTGTTCGATCAGCAGGTAGCGCGCGGTACGGGTGGCGATGCCCGGTCCCAGCTGCCGTTCGACCAGGCGCATGCCCAGCTCGGCCCAGGCCATCAGCCCGGCGGTGGTGATCAGGTCGCCGTCGTCGATGATCGGTTTGTCGGTGTCGAGCCGTATCTGCGGGTAGCGCGCGGAAAAGGCCTTGGCCGAACTCCAATGGGTGGTGGCGGGACGCTGGTCGAGCAGGCCGGTCTGCGCCAGCACGAAGGCGCCCATGCACACGGAGCCGATGATCGCTCCGTGGCGATGTTGTTCGCGAACCCAGTGGGCACTGAGCTGCAAGGACGCGGGCGAGGGGGTATCGCCCAGCGACGGGGGGATGACCACGGCGACCGGGTGGCCGTCCGTGCCCGGCTGGCTGTCGTAGCTGCGTTCGATCGAATCGCCCGTGGCGCTGGTGGTCCAATGGCTGACGCGCAGTAGCCGAGAAGCATCACCGTGTTCGGCGACCATGCGATTGGCCACGCTGAACAGGTCGGTCAGGCCGTGGATGGCGGCGGTCTGCGCACCGGGATAGAGCAGCAGGCCGATCTCCGCCACGGCGCTGTCGTTGCGCCCTGCGGCTGTGGTGGTGTGGTCGATGGCGGCCGTGGGCGCGTCCATTGTCAGTTTTCCCCTCGAAAGTGTCGGTCCGGCCAATCCCCGGAACCCCGTGGGAACTGGATACTTGATCCGGTAAAGCAAAGCAACCGAACGCTGCACCACTCAATCGAGGAAGATGATATGTCCGTACAAGCGCTGATCCTGGTGGATATCCAGAATGATTATTTTCCAGGTGGAAAATGGACCCTGAACGGCGCCGACGCCGCCGCTGACAAGGCCGCCGCGATTCTGGCCGCCGCGCGTGAGGCGGGCGACCTGGTGGTGCATGTCCGCCATGAGTTTGCCAGCGCCGATGCGCCGTTCTTTGTCCCGGGTTCCGAGGGGGCACGGCTGCACGCCAAAGTCCTCAACCGCGCCGACGAGCCGGTGATACTCAAGCATTTCGTCAATTCATTTCGCGACACCGAACTGAGCGCGGTGCTGGAGCGCAATGAGATCAAGGAATTGGTGGTGGTTGGCAGCATGAGTCACCTGTGCATCGACGCCATCACCCGCGCGGCGGCTGACCAGGGCTACCAGGTCACGCTGATTCATGATGCCTGTGCTTCGCGGGACCTGGAGTTCAATGGCCTGACGGTGCCGGCGGCCCATGTGCACGGGGCGTTCATGGCTGCCCTGGCGTTCGGCTATGCCACGGTGGTTTCCGCCGAGCAGTGGCTGGCGCGCTAAGCCGTCACGGACGGACGCTAGCCCCCGGCAGGCATGGTTCTGCTGGGGGAGGGTGAGCCGGTTATTGAGTATGAGTTCCTCCCAGAATTGATTTCGGCTCGAGGAACGCCTCGAGCCCGAAGGTTCCGTATTCGCGGCCGATGCCCGACTGCTTGAAACCGCCGAAAGGCGCCGCCGGCTCGTGGGCCAGGGTGTTGATCAGCACGCGTCCGGCCTCGAGGCGGTCGGCGACCTGGCGGGCCCGTTCGACATCGGTGGACATCACATAGGCCTGCAGGCCGTAGGGCGTGTCATTGGCGATACGGATGGCTTCTTCCTGATCTCGGTAGGTGATGATCGACAGCACCGGCCCAAAGATTTCCTCGCGAGCGATGGTCATTTCATTGGTCACGCCACTGAATACGGTGGGACGCACGAACCAGCCCTTGTCCACGCCTTGGGGCAGGCCTTCGCCACCGACCAGCAGGCGGGCGCCGTCGTCGATGCCGATACGGATATAGCGTTGCACCCGTTGCCATTGTTTTTCGCTGACCATCGGCCCGACGGTAGTTTGTGGATCAAGGGGATCACCGGCCTTGACCGCGTCAATGGCCTGGAGCACGGCGGCTTCGACTTCATGCAGGCGTTCCTCCGGTACCAGTATCCGGGTTCCGGCGATGCACGCCTGGCCGCTGTTCATAAAGCCGGCCTGCAAGGCCAGGGGAATGGCCTGGCTTAGATCGGCATCGTCGAGGATCACCACTGGCGATTTACCGCCCAGCTCCAGGGTGACGCGCTTGAGGGTCTCGGCGGCGCTGCGCAGGATGTTTTTGCCCACCAGGGTGGAGCCGGTGAAGGAGATCTTCGCGATATCCGGATGACTGCTGAGGGTGGCGCCGACGGTTTCACCGCGCCCGGTGACGATATTGAACAGTCCTGGCGGCAGGTCGGCTGCGTGCAGGGCCTCGGTGACGATACGGGTCTGGATCGCGCTCATTTCACTGGGCTTGATCACCGCGGTACAACCGGCGGCCAGGGCGGCGGCGAGCTTGCCGCAGATAAATCCGGCGTCGTTGTTCCAGGGAGTGATCAGGCCGGCCACGCCGAGCGGCTGCATGATCACCTCGGCGGTCCCGGCGCGGCGCTTGAAGTCGTAGTTGTCGAGGATCTTCGCTGCTTCCAGTAGCACGCTGGCGGCATGCTGGGCCATCCAGCGCGAGCGCGAGGCGGGGGCGCCGTATTCCTCGATCAGGGCGTCGTTGAGCTGGTCTTCCCGGGCGACAATGGCCGCGTGCATGCGCTGCAACATGGCCAGACGTTCGGCCTTGGTGGTGCGGGAGAACGCCGGGAACGCGGCCTTGGCGGCGGCAATCGCGGCGTGGGCATCCTGTTCGTCGGCCAGGCGCACCTGGCCGATGACCTGGCCGGTTGCCGGGTTGAACAGGTCGAACAGCTCCTCGCCGTGGGGGGTGACAAAGGCGCCATTGATATAGATATGGTCGATGCGTTGCATGGCTGCTCCGAGGTGGGTGTCTGTGGTGTGAGTCAGGATAAGCGGCTAGGATTGGCCTGATAAGCCGGATGAAACGGCATGGGTTAATGAGTGATCCGGGATAATGCGCACATCAGGTCTGACAGAGTTGGAAGCGGTGCTGGCCGTGGCCCGGCATCGCAGTTTTCGTGCGGCGGCGACCGAACTGGATGTTTCGACCTCCGCGCTGAGCCATGCGGTGTCGGCGCTGGAGGCGCGTATTGGTGCGCGTCTGTTCAATCGCACCACCCGCAGCGTGGCGCTGTCCGAGGCTGGAGCGCAGTTTGTCGAGAGCATTGCGCCAGCGCTGTCGAGCATTCGCGAGGCGATGGAGCAGGCCGGTAACCATGGCGATGTGCCGACGGGTACTTTGCGCATCAACAGCGCGGTGGGTGCGGTGAAGCAGGCGATGCCTTTGTTCCTGGAGTACATGCGGCGTTATCCGGACATGAAGGTGGATATCGTCACTGAGGGCAAGTTGATCGATATTGTCGTCGAGGGTTTCGATGCGGGGATTCGCCTGACCGAAAGCGTGCCCCAGGACATGATCGCGATTCCCCTGGGCTTGCCGTTGCGCCTGTTGGTGCTGGGCAGCCCGGAGTATTTTTCCCGGCATCCGGTGCCGCGGACGCCGGCTGATCTGTTGAACCATCGTTGCATCCGCCTGCGTTTGCCCAGCGGGCGGATCTATCACTGGGAGTTCGAGCGCCGTGGCGAGTCCTGCGAGGTTGATGTACAGGGTGTGCTGACCCTGGACGAGTCGACCCTGGTACTGGAGGCGGCGCGGGCCGGGCTGGGCTTGGCGTATGGCTCGCAGTGGAGTGCCGCCGCCGACCTGGCGGCGGGTACCCTGGTGCCGGTGCTGGAGGAGTGGACACCGCCTTACGGTGGCTTGTCACTGTATTACCCCGGGCGCCGGCATGTGCCGGCGGGGTTGCGGGCTTTGATCGAGTTGATCAGGGAGCGCAGTGGTCAGCCTGTGTAGTTATGGGGTGCCTGTTCCGGCCCCTTCGCGGGCAAGCTCCGCTCCCACTTTGCACCGAGTAAGGCTGGAGAAGTGAGCACCGTGCAGGGCGAGTTTTTATGGAGAACACAGGGGCTGTGTGGGCAGGGCAAGTTTTTGTGGAGAGCCAGGGGCTGTGGGCAGGGCAAGTTTTTGTGGAGAGCACAGGGGCTGTGTGGGCAGGGCAAGTTTTTGTGGAGAACACAGGGGCTGTGTGGGCAGGGCAAGTTTTTGTGGAGAGCACAGGGGCTGTGTGGGCAGGGCAAGTTTTTGTGGACAGCGCAGGACCTGTGGGAGCGGAGCTTGCCCGCGAAGGGGCCAGGACAGGCACCCACGAGTTAACGGACTCACGCGAAATATTCAGTGTCATTGATCCACCCGCTCCCTGACCCGGCTCCTGTATTTTCAAGCTTTTCCAGCTTCAAGAGGGTCAAGGATGACTACTCGTTTCAACTCCTGCCGTTTACGTAAGGGCCGCTATTCGGAGTCTGGTGGTATTTATTTACTGACTGCGGTGGTCCGAAAACGTGAACCCATTTTCAGAGACTTCAATCTTGGACGCCTACTGGTCCGTAGTTTCAGATATGCAGAGGAAGAACAGTTGGCACGCTCCCTGGCTTGGGTGGTGATGCCCGATCATTTCCATTGGCTCATCGAGCTTCAAGGGACCTGCCTTGGCGATTTGGTGCGTAGGACCAAGTCCCGGGCAACCAATGCTATCAATCGAAGGTTGCAACGCACGGGCGCACTCTGGCAAAGCAGTTTCCATGATCGGGCGATACGTCGGGAAGAAGATTTGCAGTCTGTGGCGCGTTACATAGTGGCCAATCCACTGCGAGCCGGCCTGGTGACGCGGGTGGGTGACTACCCGTTGTGGGATGCCATCTGGCTTTAGACATGTGTTGACCGCTCTGGCCTCTTCGCGGGCAAGCTCCGCTCCCACAGGTTCTGTGTTGTACATATCACTCCAGCGTTGCTCGGGACAATGTGGGAGCTGAATTCCACAGGTTCTGTGTTGTGCACAAAATCCGGTTTCGCTCCCGCGGACTCTGTGTTGTACATATCACTCCAGCGTTGCTCGGGACAATGTGGGAGCTGAATTCCACAGGTTCTGTGTTGTGCACAC
>NZ_JBWKTH010000016.1:0-4488 GCF_059420225.1 Pseudomonas sp. GW821-FHT04D07 | reverse complement strand
AAAATCCGGTTTCGCTCCCGCGGACTCTGTGTTGTACATATCACTCCAGTCTTGCTCGGGACAATGTGGGAGCGGAGCTTGCCCGCGAAGAGGCCAGCAGGATCAATGCGCTTCCCCTGCCTTGATTCCCGCCGGCAGCGCCTTGGTCAACAGCACCGCCAACATGCTGATCCCCAGCGCGATCCCGACAAAATGGAAGGCGTCGTTATAGGCCATGATCGATGCCTGCTGATGGGTGATTTCGCTCAGCTTGCCCAGCGCCGCGCTGTCGCTGCCGAGCCTCTCCGAAAGCAGCGTCAGACGTTCGGCCACCTGCGGATTACCCGGCACGATCGCCTCGCGCAGATAGTCGAAATAGATCTTGGTCCGCGCATCCAGCAAGGTCGCGAGCAGGGCTATGCCGATGGCCCCGCCGAGGTTGCGCAGGATGTTGAACAGGCTCGACGCCGACCCCGCGTCCTGGGGCAGGATATAGGCGGTGGCGATCAGCGAGATGGTCACCATGATCAGCGGCTGGCCCAGCGCGCGGATGATCTGGATCTGGTTGAACTGCTGGCCGGCAAAGTCCGGGTTGAGCACTCCGGAAGAAAAACTCGCCAGGCCGAACAGGCCAAAACCCAGGGTGCAGAGCAGCTTCGGTGAGATGAATTTCATCAGCTTGGGCACCAGCGGAATCAGGAACAGCTGCGGCACCCCCATCCACATGATCACTTCGCCGATCTGCAGGGCGTTGTAGTTCTGGATCTGCGCCAGGTACAGCGGTAGCAGGTAGATCGAGCCATACAGACCCACGCCCATGCCCAGGCTGGCAATGCTGGACAGGCCGAAGTTGCGGTTCTGCAGGATACGCAGGTTGATCAGCGGGTTGGCCTTGGATAGTTGCAGGATCACGAAGGTGATCAGGCTCAGCAGGGCGATACTGCCCAGCGTCACGATCAGGTTTGACTCCAGCCAATCCTTGCGGTGGCCTTCCTCGAGGAACACTTGCAGGCAACCCAGGCCGATGCCGAGGCTGACGATCCCGGCGTAGTCGGTGCTCTTGAGCAGTTCCCAATGGGCCTCTTTCTTTTCCAGGCCATAGAGCAGGCCGCCGATCATGATCAGGCCGGGCGGGATATTGATATAGAAGATGTACTGCCAGCCCCAGTTTTCCGTCAGCCAACCGCCAATGGTCGGACCGATGGACGGGGCGAAGGTGGCGGTCATGGCGAACATGGCCATGCCCTTGGCGCGGTGGTGATCCGGCAGCTTGATCAGGGTCAGGGTGAACGCCAGGGGGATCAGCGCGCCGCCGGTGAAGCCCTGCATGGCGCGGAACACGATCATGCTTTCCAGGCTCCAGGCCATGGAACAGAGCAGCGACGAGCCGAGGAAACCCAGCGAAACCCAGACCGCCAGGCGTCGCGCCGAGAGCAATTGCACCAGCCAGGCGGTAAGGGGAATCATGATGATTTCCGCCACCAGGTAGGAGGTGGAAATCCACGAGCCTTCTTCCAGGGTCGCCGACAGGGCGCCCTGGATATCCTTGAGCGAAGAGTTGGTGATCTGGATATCGAGCACCGCCATAAAGGCGCCGAGCATCACGCTCATCACCGCGATCCAGTCCCGGCGGGTCGGCTCGCCCACCGGTCGGATCAGTTGATCACCGGCCATGCTGGGCGTCGCGTAGATCGACCTTGACGGTGACCGACATGCCCGGACGGATTCTGCCCTGCAACGGATTATCGGCGGCAAAGGTCAGCTTGACCGGGATGCGCTGCACCACCTTGGTGAAATTGCCGGTGGCGTTGTCCGGCGGCAACAGGCTGAACTGCGCGCCGGAAGCGGCGAACAGGCTTTCGACCTGACCCTGGATCGGCGTGTCCTCATAAGCATCGAAGGTCAGGGTCGCGCTCTGGCCCGGCTGCATATGACCGATCTGGGTTTCCTTGAAGTTGGCCTGGACCCAGATGTCCTGGTCCGGGACGATGGACAGTAGATAGGCTCCGGCCTGTATGTACTGGCCGGTGCGTGCCGCGCGCTGGCCGACCAGGCCGCTGATGGGCGCGTGGATTTCGCAGCGGGTCAGGTTCAGTTCGGCCTGGGCCAGGTCGGCGCGGGCATTGGCGATCTGGGCGTCGAGGCGCTTGAGCTCGGCACTCAGGGCCGTAACCTGCTGGCGCTGGCCTTGCAGATCAGCCTGGGCCTTGGCCACTTGCGAACGGGCGATATGGTTGTCGGCGGAGAGTGTGGTGACCCGTTCTTCCGAAACGTAGCCGGGTTTGCGCAGGGTCTGCGCGCGGTTCAGATCGAGCTGCGAACGACCGAGGCTGGCCTGGCTGGAGGCGACCTGGGCATCGGCGGCGGCGATCAGGCTGGCTTGTTGGGTCAGCTTGCTCTGGGCCTGCAAGCGTTCGGCTTCGCGGGTGGCGAGGGTGGCGTTGGCACGGTCGACGGCGAGCTGGAAGTCGGCGCCTTCGAGGCGCACCAGCAACTGGCCTTTCTCCACATGCTGGTTGTCCGCCACCAGTACCTGGTCGATGCGTGCGCCCAACTGGCTGGAGACCCGGGTGATTTCGCCCTGGACATAGGCGTTATCGGTGCTTTCATAAAAGCGCCCCTTGAAGAACCACTGGGCAAAAAAGCCCAGGGCGATCAACAGGACCAGGAACAGGAAAATAGACAGTCGACGCTTGAGTTGGGAGGGCATGGGCAGCAACACATCAATGTGTAAGTGAATTTTACGGTGGACGAATCTGGCACAGCAGTCCCAATGGGTAAATGCCAGTCGCGGAGAAAGCCCGGTTTTCGGGGCCTGGCGCCTTTTTTAGACCGAAGCTTGGCTTATATGCCCTCTGCCAGATGCCCTGCGCTGGAGCCCGGACGGCTGTGCCTGTTACCATTCGCCCTTTGTTTTATCTCCACTTCGAGACCGCCCATGACCACCGTTCGCACGCGCATCGCGCCATCGCCCACCGGCGATCCCCACGTCGGCACCGCCTATATCGCTTTGTTCAACTATTGCTTTGCCAAGCAGCACGGCGGTGAGTTCATCCTGCGGATCGAAGACACCGATCAGTTACGCTCGACCCGCGAGTCCGAACAGCAGATTTTCGATGCTCTCAACTGGCTGGGTATCACCTGGGCCGAAGGCCCGGATGTCGGCGGTCCCCACGGTCCGTACCGGCAGAGCGAGCGTAGCGAGATCTACAAGAAATACACCCAGCAGTTGGTCGATATGGGCCACGCTTTCCCGTGCTTCTGTACCGCCGAAGAGCTGGACCAGATGCGCGCCGAGCAGATGGCCCGCGGCGAGACCCCGCGCTACGACGGCCGTGCGCTGTTGCTGTCGAAGGAAGAAGTGGCCCAGCGCCTGGCCGCCGGCGAGCCCCATGTGATTCGCATGAAAGTGCCGAGCGAAGGCGTCTGCGTGGTGCCGGACATGCTCCGTGGCGACGTCGAGATCCCGTGGGACCGCATGGACATGCAGGTGCTGATGAAGACCGATGGCCTGCCGACCTACTTCCTGGCCAACGTGGTCGACGACCACCTGATGGGCATCACCCACGTGTTGCGTGGCGAAGAGTGGCTGCCGTCGGCGCCGAAGCTGATCCTGCTCTACGAATACTTCGGCTGGGAACAGCCGCAGCTGTGCTACATGCCGCTGCTGCGCAACCCGGACAAGAGCAAGCTGTCCAAACGCAAGAACCCGACCTCGGTGACCTTCTACGAGCGCATGGGCTTTATGCCTGAAGCCATGCTCAACTACCTGGGCCGCATGGGCTGGTCGATGCCCGACGAGCGCGAGAAGTTCTCCCTGGCGGAAATGGTCGAGCACTTCGACCTGTCCCGCGTTTCCCTGGGTGGGCCGATCTTCGATATCGAGAAACTGTCCTGGCTCAACGGCCAGTGGCTGCGCGACCTGCCGCTGGAAGAGTTCGCCAGCCGCGTGCAGAACTGGGCGCTGAATCCCGAGTACCTGATGAAGATCGCGCCGCTGGTCCAGGGCCGGGTCGAGACCTTCAGCCAGGTCGCGCCGCTGGCGAACTTCTTCTTCGCCGGCAGCCTGCCGCTGGACGCCAAGCTGTTCGAGCACAAGAAGCTCGCGGCTGACGACGTGCGCAAGCTGATGCAGTTGATCCTGTGGAAGCTGGAGAGCCTGCGCCAGTGGGAAAAGGACAGCATCACCGCGACCATCCAGGCGGTGGTCGACGCCCTGGAGTTGAAGTTGCGCGATGCCATGCCGCTGATGTTTGCCGCGATTACCGGGCAGGCCAGTTCGGTGTCGGTGCTCGATGCCATGGAAATCCTTGGCCCGGACCTCACGCGCTTCCGTCTGCGCCAGGCCCTGGATCTGCTGGGCGGGGTGTCGAAGAAAGAAAACAAGGAATGGGAAAAGCTGCTGGGCGCGATTGCCTGAGACCGCCCTGTTTCTATGGAACCATGTGGGAGCGGGGGGGGGGGGGGGGGGGGGGGGGGGGGGGGGGGGGGAGGAGAGAGGGGGGGGGG
>NZ_JBWKTH010000015.1:0-148566 GCF_059420225.1 Pseudomonas sp. GW821-FHT04D07 | reverse complement strand
CTTGTCGGTCATGAAAAACTCCTCGATAGATGCATTTTCCACCTATCGGGGTGTCCGGGGAAATTAAACCACCACAGAGATACCCCGTGAAACCATCAACACATACCGATCCGACGAAGGTGAACATGCCCCCGTCGACGTCCAACTGTCATCCATGCACGCCGTCAAAGGCAAGACTCATTCGGCGACACTGATCGTGGAAACCTTCAGTGGACAGCACGTCCTGGAGATGATGTTGCCCTGGCTTGAGGGTAAGCCGCTGGTGAAGAAGGAACATCAGGTGACTTACCGGAAGAACAGGATGCTCATGTACGTTGGGATGACCAGGCCTACGCACTTGCTGTGCCTGGCTATTCGAACCAGTGCACTGGGTGAAGGGGAGGCGAGAGCTGAGCGAAGGGCAGCGCTGGAAGCGCAGGGATGGGTGATCAATGAGCTCGGTGCACGAGTGACTCACTAACCCACGCTCCGGTATGTGGGGCACCGGGATGACTGCGGAGGTCGCTGTACAGATCTCCCTGAGCCAATCGAGCGACTAAGACTGGATGCTGACTCAGACAGCGAGCATCCAGTCCAATCAGCCCTACGCAGGGGTTACGCTGCGATGGTGTGGCCGAGCTTGTCGGTCAGGAACTCGTAAAACTCCACGCGGGTGCGTGGTTTTTTAAGTTTTGCGCAGGCCTCGTCCAGGGCCTGAATGGCATCCTCGTGCGAGAACTTGTTCTTGTTGATCAGCGGCTTCAGCTTATGGGCTCAGTAGCTGAGCCGCGAGACGTTCACTATCCACCAGCGTCCCATCACAGTCGAAAATAATGCCTTGGATTTTCATGGGTACTTCGCTTGCTCCTCATTCGGCTGGTATATCCGTACGCACGCGGCGCAGCAAAACTGCTCCGATTGTAACGGGAAAGCGCAGTCGTCAGCGTTTTAACGAAGCATTCAACCGAGTGCCTGCCGGCGGGCAGGTCTGACCGCCGCGATCACGGAATCGGTGCCCAATCCATGACACGCCTTCAGACGGCCAGCGCCAGGCAGGGGGCATTAGAGACAGAGGGTAGGGCGGATGCCCTGCAAGGGCACCGGTATCAAGCGGTTTCAGGACACCTGGGAGAAAGTGCTCGAAGTTGAGTTGAAATCAAAACAGCTTAAGGGCATTGATACATCACCGTTCATCAGTGAGGTACAACAATGCGTGGAAGTTACAGCAGCAGTTCGTCTGCCGGGATCTTGATCTGTTTGGCCGTGGTTTTGTGTTTCTGTGCCTTGGTCACCGTGGCTGACCAGGTACATCTGGACATTGCCACAACCGGTGTTGTCCTGGGGAGGCTGGGTCTGTCCTGGCTCTTGGGATACTGCCTGGGCCGAGGCCTACTAGGAGTGGGCCTCCGCTACAGCTGGCCAGTTTGCATCGGGCTCTCCTGGATCGCACTCATGCCTGCGTTCATCGTTTGGCTTGACGACGATATCTACGCTTGGCTCGAGCCTTTTTGGTCTCAATGTGTAGGTGTGGTAGCAGTAGCGCTTCTCGCGTTTCGCATCAGATCATTCGTAGCGTAAGTCGGATCGGGGCGTGACCACGAACACCTCAGCCTGAGGTGGAGGCGCGCCCTGCGATCGATGGCCCCCATGAAACCACCTCAACGGCGCTTGTAGCCGAGCGCTGCTGTCGCTCATCACTAGTGGTAGTCAGTGTCAGACAGCAAGTATTCGGCTGGGGCATTCGACAGGTTCGAGAAGTACTAGGCGAACATTCTGAAAAGCCAAGGCTCTACCATCTCTCTCAGCCCCCCTTGCACCGCCTTTTACTTTATGGACTTCCATTTGCTGCATGATACCTCTGCACCGCCGCCTGCATTTCTCCCACGTACCGTTGAAAATCGCCGACGGCATGCTCCAAAAAACGTTCGTCCGTCAGGACATCGTCAAAAAAGGCGACCGCACAACTAACTCGATTGGAGCACACGCCAGGCTGGCATCGGTATGACCAACGGGGGCGGGCAAGGGAGCTCCTATCATAACTCGGATAGTTCCCACGCCGTGGCTGGAGCGAAATGCTTGGGTTACTATCGACCGGGAGAAATCAAAGGAGGGATTTATGAAGAAACGGAAGCTTGAGTTCTACGTGCTGCTAAAGGACATCGAGGGCAGCCGTTTCGCCGCCACGGGCCCTATCCAGACACATCTGCTCAATGATTGGTATGTCGCGGCCACCGTCCGCGATGTGCTCGCACTGGACGTCAGGCAAGAAGACCTTCAAGGGGAGCGCTGCTTCCTTTTGGACGAAGGTTGGGAGGAGGTTGAGCCGTCAGACCTGGTCGACGAACCTGCTGATCGATCCAATCACTATGTTGGCCCCTTGCCATCGTACGCCTCTCATGCAGACCGCTCCAGATTGGTCAGCATCCTGTGTACGAACTGCGTTAAGACACGATGGGCTACCCTCACGAAGCCCTTCCCTGGGATTGAAAAGCTCAGGGCCGCCGCTATGTACGAGTATCGAGCGACCTGTCTCAAATGTGGGGGCGAAGCCTCGGACAACTACAAATGGTTTCGCCCCTGAGCACCCGGGAGCGGTTCACTGCAGACAACTTCAGGGCGACTAGCAATTGGAACCAATGAACCTGCATGAGACTGGCTCCGGGATTGCTTGGATTAAACAATTCAAGGTGCAAGACCAGCCTGCCGCCCGGGAACTCCTGAAGGCCGTGCGTTGGGTATCCGCAGCTGAGTTCACGGATGCCCTGACTAAAAGCATCCTGGAGGAGGCCGAGTCGATTACTGGCCCCATCGCGCTTTTCGTCGAACAGGATCTCAAGGTCAGAAACGGAAAGGTCGAAAGGTTCTACAAGCAAAAGCGTAAGCCCAAACGGGCTCATGGTGTGGCGATACCACCGGTGAGAAGCAAGCAGCTTTTTAACCATGAAGTGGGCTCGGAGGGTGTAGTGGGAAGCATCGCCACCGCGTTGAAACGCCAATCTCGGGACAAGTTTTTGTTGCATCCCACCGCCGAAGCGATACGTCGAAAAAAAGTTCGGGCGTTTTTTATCCTTGCCGATACGGTCGGATCTGGGAAACAGGCAGGTAGGATGCTTCAGTCACTGTGGAACCTGGCCTCTGTGAAAAGCTGGATGTCCGCAGGCTTGATTACCACCAGGGTGATCGCATTTGCGTCGACCTCCGTAGGGCGAGCCTACCTTGAGAAGCATCCCATGCGCCCAGCGGTTGTCTACGACGTGCCATGCCCAACCATAGCGACTGTCTTTGATGCCTCCGACGCCGAGCGACTGGTCGATCTTTGCGCTCGTTACAACCCTAATAAGTCCGATGATGGACTCGGCTTTGGCAAGGAGGGTGTGTTGTTGGCTTATGCTCACGGCATCCCCAATAACGCCCCAGACCTGTTCTTCCGAAGCACTGCCAAGTGGAGGCCCCTGTTCAGCGGCAGGGTGACGAATTCGGTGGCCACGCTGGTTGAAACTGGGCTTCCTCGGGTGCCCGTCGCGGAGCGTCTGGCGAAAGTCGAGGCCGACAAGCTCGCGGCATCTCGGTGGCTAAATCGCCTGGGTGAGGATTCCAAGAAGATGCTTCTGGTCATGGCATCCTTGTCGAGGTCGCCCAGGACGGAAAACGCCATCGCCGTGCGTACTGGCCTGACCATGCCTGATGTTCGCCGGTGGCTGGAGGTCGGCATGCATTTCCAGTGGATCAGCGTTACACATCGGCTGACCGACGATGGCCTGCTGCAGCTCAAACACATGCAGAAAAAGCCAAAATATGAAATGCCGGCCAATCTACCTTGGCCAGAAAATGTCGTGTACCATCCGACCTCGCTGAGAGCGCCAGACTGACGTTTCTAGTGTTGGTACGGCGACGTACCCGGTATCAGAGATGATGCATTGGGGGACATATTTTGTCCCTTACGGAGTAGCATGCGCTTAAGTGTAAGCATCAACCCCCCTTCGCAAAAGCGTATGCTCGGTCGCAAGCTCGCCTCGCAGCTCGGCGGGTTGATTCTCACCCTTCGGGTGTCAAAGTAGATGTCTGTCTGGCGCCCTCAGCCCTACAAAAAAGCGGGCGAGCTGGCCGGCGCAGACCCTACTGCGCTCGCCCACGCTGTCCGCTATGGGCAAACAATCATTCGAAACAATGCTAAGTTGACGCCGGTCTTCACACTGAGGCATTTGTCAGTGCTGTCCGGCACTCCCTACGGAGTGTTACGAGAGATTGTGGGCCGGCACGCAACTTCAAAAAAAGACCTGCCGTATCGTATTTTTCGGATACGAAAGCGCATGGCCCGGCCAGATGGCATCGAACGATTTCGAACGATCTGTATACCGTCGCCTGTGTTGCTCAGGGTTCAGCGCTACATACACGAGCACATCCTGGTTCACCTGCCTGTCCACCCCGCCAGCATCGCTTATAACCCCGGCAAGACACTAATCGACGGTGTAGCGGTTCACTGTGGGTGCAACTGGCTCATCAAAGTCGACATCAAGAACTTTTTCGAAGCCATTCCAGAACAGGTGGTTTACCGGGTCTTCAGGCAGGCTGGGTACCCGGCGCTGATTTCATTCGAAATGGCTCGGCTGTGCACGAGGACAGTGATGCCCTTTTCGCCAGACGGGCCTTTCAACTTCACACAGAACCGACTCGATAAATACAAAATTTCCTCCTACTCGAACCGTCTCCAAGGTTCTCTCCCCCAGGGGGCGCCCTCCAGTCCTCTGCTGGCGAACCTATGTTCGCGGGTGTTGGACGAACGGATTGAAGAGCTGGCATTGCTCCATGGCTTGGTTTATACGCGGTACGCCGACGACATCGCGTTGTCCTCAGAAGATAAGGGTTTCGGAAGGGGACAGGCCAAAGACGTCATTCGAAAGCTCTACGCGATCATGCGGGACTGCGGGTTTGCTCCGAATCTTGCGAAGACTGTCGTCGTGCCGCCTGGTGGTCGCAAGGTTGTGCTGGGCCTATACGTCGACACCAACCGGCCAAGGTTGTCGCGCGAGTTCCGCTCAAACCTGGAGCAGCATCTACACTTTTGTCTGCATCCTGATGTAGGAGCCGTAGCTCACGCCAAGCATAAGGGGTTCGACGCGGTACTCGGATTCAGAAACCACGTGAGGGGGCTGGTTGCGTATGCGACCCAAATTGACCCTGCCTATGGCGCCAAGCAGCTGGCTGATTTCAATAAGGTCAAATGGCCTTTCTAACCGCATTTTCTCATCCAAGTCAGGTGTAGTGTCCCGATTGAATGACCGACCTCCATGGTTATCGTCGGGGGATATCTCGAACTATTTTCCCATTATTTACACCCATACGATTCCGTGGGCCTTGCATACAAAGGCGCTAGCCAAAGCAAACAGGGGCAAATCAGATCAGTACTTCGGTAACGCCCTGGATCAGCGCTGCATGGGCATGCAGGATGGGCAGTGGAGCAGGGGGCGAGCTGTTTTGAACCTCGTAGGCGCGCTAGATGAAATATCTGGGGTATGCTTCTGGAACCTTGATTTCTTGATTGGCGTCCTGGGCTAGTGGAGTAGTGAGAGACAATGAGTTTTCAATCGCACATGGATTGCCCAGACGCCCAACCGCTCCCAGCTCATTCCCAGCGTTACTTCGCGGCCTCAATGCCAGCCAGGCATCCACGCGCCTGTCCAACTCTCCATGTTCCGTCATCGCGACGCTCAAGCCGCTCCTTTGATTTTTTGCGTGTTGCATCATGCAAAGCGGACTTACCACTTTTGACTTATCGAGAAGGAAGCATTCATGAGTAAGCCTTTCAAAGACCGCATTCATGCCATGAATCAGATGTATAAGCTGCCTATCAACAGCGCTCCCACGCTTCTCGCCGATCCTGCGGACAAGCTCAGGAAGTTCAAGGCCACACTGATGGCTGAAGTTCATGAGATCGATGAAATCGTCGAGAAGATCGAGAAAGGTGAAACCGAAATCGATATCAAGGTTGCCATCGCCGACCTGCTAGGGGACGTGATTGTTTACTGCAGGTCTGAGGCCCTGAAATACGGGTTGCCATTGGAGGACGTCCTGGACGTCATCATGGACAGCAACGAAAGCAAACTGGGAGCAGATGGAAAGCCTATCTACGACGAGAACGGGAAGTTCCTCAAAGGCCCGAATTACTGGAAGCCAGAGCCCAAGATCAAAACCTTGCTTCTTGGCGCCGGGGACAAAGCGGACGTTTGATTGGAGAGACAGGCTTGAAACCTATCAACCTTGGCAAGACGCGTACGCTCAAAGACATCGAAGCGGCCATTCGCAAGATCTGCGACAGCCAGGGTGAGAGGTTTCTCATTCAGGCAGACATGCTCAGTGCGCGGCATGGCGCCATGCATGATGCCGCACGCCTGCAACTGATCGTTACCCTGGCCCGGCAGCAGTTGCAGAGCGACTACCTGGATTTCAACCCGCAAGCCGATGCTCAAGCGTTGCTGCACAACCTCGCTAACTGTTCGCCAGGGATTGCAGCCTTGCGCCTTTCCAAGGGTATCCGGCTCGGCGAGCAGACATTCAATCGCCGAGAGGTCTTTCAGGAGTCGGTCGAGCGAATGCAGGCCATGGACGCCGGCAGGTACGAGGACGTAGTCAACGGCCGAGTCGTCGATCTGATCTGTGTTGCAGGCTCGAAGGTTCAGCACCTAAGACCGCTTTTTAGCGCGGAAGGCAAGGTAAAGCCTGCGTCCGAAATGACCACTGAGATGCGCAGACTCATTGACTTCGTCAACAAGCAGAGCGGGCGTACCAGTATTCCGGATTCTCTCCTCGAAAGCTTGGGGCTGCTCTGTTCTGAGCTTGTATCCAACACCCAGGAACACGCGACTTCAGACCATTTGGGCCACCCGTATTTCGCCCATGTTGAAGGCGTCATGGTCGGCTGGAAGCGACTTGAGGACGAGATTTTTGCTGAAGACTTTGACGGCAGTGAGGACTTGCGCCGCTATTGGCGGCGAGAGTCTTCTACCACCGACAATAACAAGACCAGCCTGCGTGCATTGCACATCAGCTTCTTCGACTCAGGCCCCGGATTTGCCTCAAGATTTAGCGGCAGGGCGGTTCAAGAGATGTCGCTCCAAGAAGAGCGAGACTACCTGCTCAAATGCTTGCAGCCACGCCAGTCCAGCAAGACTCTGGACGCTGCGGGCATCGGCCTGCCTGCCATCCTGAACGAGCTTCGCAAGGTAGGCGGATTGATCCGTATCCGTTCCGGTCGGCTGTGCATCTACAACCAATTCGAAGAGAACGACCAGCACCGTCATCCTGACGATTTCAGGGATTGGGACACCACCGATTTGGCGCCCGTTGCAGGGGCTGTTGTCACCATCATGATTCCATTGAGGGGCATGTAATGGAGCGTTTCTATCAATGGATGTCCGCTGTCAGCGACCCCAGTGGCAGTCATGAAGCGTTGGTCGTCTGCTACAACGATTCCGAGCTCTCGGTTCAGCATGTCTTCACTGATATCGAGGTGGCTCTCAAGGCCCAACGGCATCTACCTGACTGCGTCTACATCCTGGGGACGTCTGATCAGCTATCCGTGTTCAAGAGCGTTTGGGCTGACGACCAAGTCCGCCTGGCCAACCTCCTGAAGCGTGGCGAGAAAAACCCGCGCGTATGTGTCCATGAATACGTGTTCCTGGAGTGGAATGGCGCGAGCTTCAACACTCATGTGCTGGGCGGCAAAGAGCTTGTCTACCGTCATGATCCGAGCGCTCTCTTGAGGGAGGGTTTGAGAACGCTGATCGATAAGAACAACGTCATTCATGCAGCACCATCCGCGCATTCCTTCAAGCACCCCTCCGGCACACTAAACAACGTGTTCATCCAGACCAGGGAACTGGCGAGCGATGAGGCCGAGGTGTGTGTGGTCGGGTATGCAATTGCACTCGAGTACGGTGCCAGGCTGCGCCAGGCTGGCAAGGTGTATATCGACACCATGGGCATCTATGCATTCGTGAAAAATGCGCTCGCTCGCTTGGACAGCAAGGCTGAAGTCATGAGCTTCCACTCCTACGAACGGCTCAAGACCATCTACCCGCCGGAAGGTGAGTATTTCTGCGTGGTATCAGCCTCCACATCTGGCGGTATGGCCAAGCAGATGGGTGAGCAGGGCTTCGCAGAGGAGTGCGTAGCCACACTGATCGATCGCACGGCGGATGGCCGATACGGAGGTGTGCTGGTCGCCCTGGACGACGTTGACTACCCACTGCCAGTCAAGGCGGAGGAAGGCTGTACGCTGATTGAAATCATAGGAGAGAACTTCTCGGCGAAATCCAAGCCACCCAAGTCGATCACGATATCCTTGAAGCATGACCCGAAGCGGCTGGCCAAATTCCACAAGTACTTCGGTATGGGAGGAATTGATGGATTCAACAGGTCGAGCAAGCCTCGCAAGCTGTTGACGCTCAATCCTGATGAGTTGCTGGCGGACGCTGCCTTCAGAAAATGGCTGGCCGCTGAAATCGGCTGGTCGGTTTCCATGGCGACAAACCTGATCGTCTACGCCGACGATGACGGGTCGAAGAAACTCGGCGAGGTGGCCCATGAGATGCTCAGCGAGAAATGGGGCGCGACCAAGTCAATCCGATGCGTGCCTTACAGCGAGCTCGATCAAGTCGATTTCGAAACCGTCTCCGGGGTGCTGGTCGCGACAGTGGTTGCGCGCGATGGCGGCATCCTGAGAGAGATTAGTCGTGATCTGCGGGCCTACATGGAAGCGACCGTGCCGCGCAGGTTCCTTGCACCGATCGGGATTCCACAGAGCGCGAGAGCCTGGACACTGCTCAAAACTTTCCTGATGAAGAACCCCACGCCCCGGGAGTATGGCTTCTCTAACTGGCTGTGCCTGCCCATCGGAGATGACGGGAAAGAGAACGCCTGGAGTCGGTTGACCAAGGTTGTCTCTGCCGGGCAGGTCGATGACGTCGGCTTCACACCTGCAGTCGCGGACAAGGTTCGTCATCAGGCTCTTGATGAGGCCGCTGAGCTGGTTATGGCGCACAAGCACAGCTTCCTGCCAAAACATGACGGCAGCGCGCTCGCCTTATCCGATGGCTTTCTGTTCTTCGACGCCTCAAGCAATGTGGGCCAGGACTGTCCGAACGTACCGCAAAGCACGGTGTTCTTTACGATTGCTGCCGTCCTGCAGTTCGCTCGGGAACACGAAGATCATGAGCTGCGCCTGCAGCCGACGGGGTATGAGTCCGTGGTGTTATCACCGGAGTGCTTCCTCCGGTTTAACGACAACGTCCTACAGGCGTCATTCCTCCGGGCGTGTCTCCCTTCAGAGCTTGATTACTCAGCAAGCCCGGAGCTGAGCAAGCTGATGAAGGAGTTCATCGCCAAGGTATTTGCCCGCTGGGAGCGGACTTACGGCGATGCCGCCTTGGAGTTTGCCGCCGCACTGGCTACCGGTACGCTGAAGCTCACGCAGGAAGACGCCCGGGCACTGCTCGAGGAGGCTATCGAAAACCGTAAGGACAAGGCCTCCAGCCTGCTGGGGTTGCTCCTGCTCGCCCAACGGGCGCTGTTCCCTGCCTCTGAAGGGTAGAGAAGTGGGTGTAAACCAATTTTCAATACTGTTAACCGCAGTGGTTTACAGTGCAAAAAGTTGGTTTACAGCTATCGGTGTGAGGCGACAGTGACTGGAATACGCCCTTTAGAACTAAGGTTTACCTTAGTTTTTGCAGATTTTTGGGCGGTTGGCTTTATAGCTTAGTTTTTTCCCTGGCTGCGCAAACCGCTGACGCTTGTGCGGAAAAGGGCAAGGGCAAGGTGCTCGGTGCGGGCGTGGTTGGCCGAATACTGTACATAAATACAGATTTATTTGTAGCCCAAGAATCTGACACCTGGATGTCCTGATTAACGGTGTCGACCATGGCGGGTGATCGCCAGTGGAGAATGGCTACAGGCCCCGTGCCACGGGCTTTTGAGGCTCATCAGGAACCCAGCACAGGGGGCAACGGTGCACTTGGGGCCTCAGGGGTGCCGTATTTTGCCAATACTGTATATAAATACAGTTATTAATGCCCGGCTGGGCCAAGCAATGCACTGCCCAGATCGAACCGCGAAGCAGCGCATGACTGGCAGTGGCTCCAGGATGCCCAGGAGGGCTTGTCATCGGCGCTGTTCCTGATCCTGAAGACTCAACGATCAGATGAGCAGAGCCGCCCGTTGCACCTCGACTCTATTGTGCGAACTGGAGGGCATTTCGAGGCGGCTGGCCTGCGAATCTCACGATTTCAAACTGTACGTGATCAGGTTCGCCCGTGGGAAGATTGGCCAGCCACACTTGAACACGATCTTCCCAACCGGCTTCGCAGAAACGCGTGTCGGGCCAGAAGTTGTGGACTCCGTCAGCAATCAGTTGCTTGGCAAGCTCTCGCTCGCGCGCACCGATCAAGCACCAAACCACGAAGAATCTCTCGTCCCAGTTAGCAGAGCATAATAGATGTATTGGGGCGTCAGTTCCAATGCTCAGTTGATCAACTTCGCGGTCGAAACAAAACATCCCGTTCAATTGATCCAGCAAGGATCCTTCCGCCATGATGTCGACGGCCTTGAAAAACCAACCAATTGCTTGGAGTTGGCTAAGCCTTACAAGTTTATTCTGGGCGACAGATAATGGGCGGGTGCCAAACCATTTTTTTGGTTCGAGCGCGAGTGCATGAAGTAGACTTTGTGCTGGGCATTCAAATGCCTCCATTATTGTTATTATACGCATGCTGACATATTACGTATGGAGCAGCCGTACGCGCAACCTGACGATTAAGATGCACTCAAAAGTTCTGAATTACGGGTCTATCCACCAATGCCATACCAAGTAGCGAAGCTTATCCCTGAGCAACCTGGCACTGATGTATTCAACTGTTGAAGGGTAGTTAGCACAGTCGCGACTGACTGTGTTCGGCTGATTGAGATTCCAATGCCGCCTGTTAAAGATAAGTGCTATGGAAGCGATGGGGCTGTTAACCCCTGTCGCGCATGCCTACGCCACGCACAGAGAGACTACGTTCTTGGTCGTGCGAGTGGTAATAGACGTTCTGAGTGGTGCTGAGACTGCTATGGCGCAAGTCCATCTGCAGATCCTTTGGGCTCCGCAGCGGCGCGTCAAACGTTGCAGAAGTATGCCGCAGCCAGTGCGCAGACGCTGCACGCAGGCTATTCATCTCGTGTTCTTCGCGCTCCTCATCGCGCATTCGCGCGACAGCGTTATCGAAGACTGATTGGAGGAGGGCTCGTACTTGTCGCCCCGACAGTCCTGAGCGACCTCGAAGTGTCATCAGCAGAGGCGTCTGCTCGTTCCATTCCGGCAACGGCGAAAGGCCAACAAACCGGCGGTAGCGCTTCAGGTACTTGGAGACGTACTCATCCCTGACTGCGACCTTACCGGCCTTGTTGCCTTTCCCGATCACGTGGTACCACCAGTTGCCCTCTGGATCCTGGCGAAAATCACCCATGACCGGGTGCCAGTTCGGACGGCCAACGATGTCGGAGACCCGGAGATACATGGCAAACAGTGTGGCAACGATGAATAGGGTGCGCTCGTGCCGCTCAGGCTCATCCTGAGCCATCCGTTCAGCGGTCTCCAACACGTAGTCCCACTGCAAGGGCGTCAGGGCGCGATTCGATCCTTCCTCTTGTGGCGTTTCACGGTTGAGGGTGCGCTTCTTGATCATCCGGAAAGGGTTCGCCGCCGCTGTTCCGTCTTCGATCATGTACTCAAAGAACCGGCTGCAGATCGTATAGATCTGGTTGAGGGTGCTCGGAGAAGGCTTGTAACGAGTGACGCTCGAGGCCAGGCCAGGCTCTGCATCCCCGGAGGTGACGTCTGGCGCTGACTTAAGGTCATTCGATGAGTCCTTGGATTGCTTCAGGCTGAATGGCCTCCATTTCTCGTTGGGCATGACAGGATCACCCCAAGCGGACTCAGTCTGATCGCTGGTCACGAAACGGCCGCGTACGACTGGGCCAATCCAGTCTGCTGGAGGATTACGGCAGAACTCCAGGTAATCTTCCGCATCCTGGCGCTTGAGCTGATCAAAAGGCTTCTGCTTAATGATGAGCGCCCATAGCAGCAGCCGCTCAACATGGGTTCTATAAGAAGTGAATGTCAGGCTGTTATCCGAGAAGGCTCTCAGAAAGTCACGGGCTGTGAGGTAGCCCTTGATGGCGTCTACTGAAGCTGGAAATTTCTCAATGTATTCACGAACGCAAGCCATACCAGGTGTACGCAAGCTAAAGTCCAAATCAATGAAGATTTCATAGGACTCGAATAGAGGCATTGGCTGCGTAGACATTGTGGCGCGTTACCGTATGGTTTTGCTGTAGTAAGAAACTTCCAGTAATGGAAGTAATTGGAAGTCAGGGCAGGGTGCTTGCATTTTCTTCTGCATTTTTCATCTCCCCCTACCTAAACTGATTGACATTGATCGATGTTAGCCCTTGACGGTCTCCGTTGCAACTTCCCCTGCTCGGCGGCGAATGTCACAGCTGTTGCTTGACAAATGATTTAAGCATGACTATCTGATCAGATGAATTTTCCACTCATTATTCTATGAGCGTGGTTTTCGTTTTCTGGTTTTGTTTTGGCTTTTTGGGGGTTTCGTTTTCTAGTTATTTTAGCTGTTAATTGTAAGACCTCGATCACCGGCCCACTGCGCTGTGGGGCTTTGGCCTATATAAGTATTTAAGTAAATATTGTCTGCTGTCAGATTTGGGCCGATGCCTCAGGCCTGGTGGGAGGTTCCGGTTTGCCCGGGGTTTCTGGGTGCTGCTGGGCGCTGGTGCTAGGTGGATGATTTAGGCCGCGAGGAAGCGCCGGTTCGAGGCAGCCGCTTGGTGCTAATTGTTGGGTAACCCACCTAGTGGCTGAAGGCCTCAGTCGAGAACACCGGGCCAGACAATGAGTGGAAAATCACGAATGTTTTTTCCATTTAAAGATTTAAACGGAAAAACCATTTGGAATGTCCACTAATTTCTTTGAATTTTGGGAAGTTCCCGGTTTTCGGGAGTTTCAGGGGATTTTGGAGCAAATGGGTGTATGGATTTTCCACTCATTGTTTTAAAGGATGGCCGCAAAATTTCAGGACACGGCGATCGGGCTGTACGGCGTCATTGTGTCGACTCGCGTGCCGTTGAGCGTGTTGGCGGTGACCAGGAACGCCGGCGGGCATCCGTGTGCGCGTTTAGGTGGATATGGTGCAGGCCAGGTATCACGGGAGGTTGAGACGATTTAGCAGATTCAGATGACCTGGGCTTAGGGCACTCAGCTTGCTTCAGACCAGGGCCGCTGAGTGCTGGTTAGAAAATGTTGAGCGGGCCGGTGTTCACGTGGAATGTCCACTCATTACGTCTCAGGAATTGGTAGGTCGGAATGTCCACTCAAATCTTCAAATGGCGCTGGAGCCCTTGTCCTGCAAGGGTTTCAGGGTTGGTGGGGTTTCGTAGCGTCAAAACTGATTCCACTAATTTCTCCTTGGCCGAGAGAGCTATTCCATTTGGAGCGCATTTTGAAAAACCAATACAAATCAATGATATATGATTTTGAGGCGAGAGAATTTTTCCACTTATTTCTTAAAAAAATCCGGCCGAATCGGGCGCCTGGCGTGCTGAAGGCCCAGGAATACAAGGGCTTGAGGGTGTTGGAGGGGGACATTCCACTCAAAACGCGATTGGTGCAGAAGCAAGGTGTGTGGCGCAGGTGCGCCGCAGCAGTAACATTCGAAACATATCACTAATTTAACATAATATACATTATGCGAAGTATCTAATGCAGGCTTGTCGGCGTTGGCCTCACACAATTACGCTACGTTACGGTACCCAGGCCTCTACAGCACGATGACGGTCTGTGACGGTTCCGCGCTCTGAACCGAGCCGCTTTCACCGCCACCGGCATACGTCGCTTACTTGCCCATGTTTTGGTTCATTAAATTATCCAAAACCGGTGCTTGATTGGCCGCTTGCCATTCATGCAAATTTTTGCAGCCTTCCACGTTGACTTCAGCTGCGTTACTGCGCGCATCACAAATCATTGACCATTTTTTCCGTAAAGTCGGGTACTTGATAAAGTCTTCTCGCGTCGGTGCTTGGCAGCCGGATAAGGTCGCTGCCGACATGATGATGGCTGCCAATTGCCAGGCGATTGAATAATGTTTTCTAAAGATCATGATTATCAGCGCTCCCATTAAGGAAGCTCTCCCGGTCTTATTAAATGGATCTAACAACTGTCTTCAGCTGTTCAAGATGCATGAAAATCCTACGAGCTAAATGGCTCCATTAGTAGATCCATTTCCAGGTCATTTGACAGGACCATTAGGTCGCTGATATCCGCTACCGCGGCGGGATGCTGGTGAGTTCGACTTTGCCGGCTCATCTAGCCAAGGGAAAACAAGGGGAACCGTTTTATTTTCCCATGACCCGCGTGATAGACGAGATCTCACCCGTCCCCTGCCCTCGCGCCTGGCGGTCGAATTGGACGTGCGGCAAGCTATATTGATAACTGTGACGACGCGCCAAGGCGTTGCAGGCGCGGCCCTGGTCAGCTGGAACAACCCCGGAAAGAGGTTTGATCGTGAACAAACAAGACACCGCCTTCTGCAGGCTTCTGAATGAAATCGCCCTGGGCAAAAATGAGGTCAAGGCCCCTGCCGAAGTCGATACGCTGGAACGGTTGATCAGCTTCAATTATGCGCAAGCGCTGGCCGACGTCAGCCATCCGCAGCTGGTATACAGCGATGTCCAAATGACAACGATGGGAAAGGCTTTCCTGGCGGGATGTAAAGCTGCGGAACATTTTTAGCCAAGTGCTTCATCGCAAATCCGCGCTACGCTATCTCAGCGGTCGCCATGATTTCTCCGGGCGTTTCCGGGAGCTGCCAGCCGTGCTTGAGATATCAGGTCATGAGCCAGATCAGACGCGCAGTCGATAGTCGTACCCAGGCGCTTTGCAGACTGTGTCTGCTGGTGTGCCTGCTGCTGGCCTGTAACGCGTATGGCGCGCCCTTGCCGATTGATTTTTTTATCCTCGATGCGCCCCCACTGACCCTGGTCGATGATGCCAAAGGCCACGGCATCGTCGGTGACGTGGCCCTGCTGGCCATCGCTAACGCCGGTTATGTCGCCCATATACAGACGCTTCCCTGGGCCAGGTCGCAAAAATACGTCAGTGAAAATCAGGATCTCTTGATCGCCCCCCTGTCACGCACTCCAGAACGTGAAGATCACTTCACCTGGATCGCCCCGGTCATGACCATGGACCGCGCTTTTTTCAGCCTTGAACACCGAGTGAGCAGCTTCGCGGAAGCCAGGAAAATTTACCGTGTGATCGGCGTAGGCCTGGGCAGCGCGCAAGAGGAAATCCTGCGCACGCAAGGCTTCAGCAACGAGCAGATCCACACGTTGACCATCGGGGAAAACCCCGCGCAAATGCTCTTGAAAGGTCGTATCGATGCCTGGTTCAACGGTGTGCCCGAGAGCCAATACATTTGGCCGAAAGTGTCTCGACGCAAACTGCTCATGAGTCCCGTCATGAGCAGCATCGACCTCTATCTCGCCTGCTCGAAACAATGCTCCGCCGAACGGGTGCAAGGTTTGCGCGATGCGCTGGAAGCGCTTCGCCTTGACGGGACTCTGGCGCGAATACAAAAGAGTTATTTGTCGCAATAGTGCGCCTTGAACTCACTGAACCTTCTTGCGATACGCCATCGAGTCGTCGATTCTCTTGAGTATGTAGTCCCCCGCTGCTACCGGCGGATACAGGCTCAGCGCCGAATCGATGCCCAGCTCGCAGGGATCGACCATGGCCCCATAGGTCGGATCGTAGAAGGTCGCGATGGAGTAACGCTCGTGACCTGAGGTATTGATCACCCGATGCAGGGTCGAGCGAAAACGATTGTTGGACCAGCGCGCCAGCAGATCCCCGACGTTCACCACCAGGCTGCCCGGAATCGGCGTCGCATCGATCCAGCTGTTGGAGCCCAGCTCACGGACCTGCAAACCGCCGCTGTTGTCCTGATAGAGCAAGGTGATACAGCCGTAATCGGTGTGCGGCGCAACGCCGAATTGATCGGCTTCAGCCTGGGGTGGTTGCGGCGGGTAATAGACCATTTGGGTGCGTTGCAAAGGCTTGGTGTATTTGTCGATGAAAAAATCTTCGTCAATGCCCAACCCGGTCGCCACCACCCTCAACAAGTCTGCCCCGGCCTTGCCGACCGCCTCATAGTACTCAGCCAAGACCTCGCGCAACGACGGCATGAACGTCGGCCACTGGTTCGGGCCGCGCAGTGCCTCGCCAGCGAGTACGCTGGGGTCCTCTTCGGCCAGCTCAAGACCGATACTGAAAAACTCCTTGTGATCGGGTTTGCTGGCTTCGTACATGGTCGCGCCGCCCAGCGCGTGCCAGCCACGATGACGTTTATTGACGGCCGCCTCACGCTTGACCTCGGTCGGATAGGCAAAGAACTCCGCGGCGGCCGACATCGCCCGGTCGATCACCGGCTGTGGTACACCGTGATTGATGATGTAGAAGAAGCCGATATCGCAACAGGCGGTGCGGATGGCGTCGGCGGCTCGGCGAATACTCGCCTGGTCACCTTCGCGAACCCCGGACATATCGATCAGAGGCAGGCGGATACGGGTAGACATAGTCACTCCTGAGGTTGTGGTTGAGATGACATGACGCACTTATTACGCAGCTGTATATACAGCCATAAGCATTTACCGTGCCGCCCCTCTCGCCCACCACCACTGCACCGCATGCCAAAGCGCCTATCCGCTGTTCGATAGCGCTGACGGGGGTTGATTTCTCCACGATCATTGATTTCCATACGCCCCAACAGCGTGCAATGAGCACGTATCAGGTGCGGCTTTTGGTTACACCCTCTGAGACAGCAAGGCCAGGCTGTGTCGGGCGATGACAGCGTTCTCGTCGGTGGCGATGACCCATGCCGATACTTTGCTCCCGGGCAGGGACAGACAGGCAGACGCTGCCCGATCAGGTGTCTGCCTGCCTGCGCTTTTCCGAGCTACGCCCAACCAGGCACACCCCTCAAGAATCCCATAGCGCACCTCATGCGCATGTTCTCCGATGCCCCCGGTGAACACCAGCGCCTCAATGCCACCGAGCACCGCGGCCAGCGCGCCGATTTCCTTGACGACGCGGCGTACAAACAACGCTATGGCCTGTTTGGCGGCGTCCGAACGACTGGTCAGCAGCGTGCGCATATCACTGGCCTCGCCGCCAGAGACACCCAGCAAGCCACACTCGTGATACAGCAGGTGTTCGACTGCCTGCACGCTCATGCCCCGCTCACGCAGCAGGTACAGCACGATCCCGGGATCCAGGCTTCCCGGTCGACTGCCCATAAGCAATCCGTCCAGCGTGGAGAAGCCCATGGTGGTAGCGCGACTGATCCGGTTATGCAGCGCACACAAACTGGCGCCGTTACCGAGGTGAGCGACGATCGTCCGCCCTTGTGCCGCATCGCGGTCGTAATCGGGCAAAACACCGGCAATATACTCATAGGACAAGCCGTGGAAACCGTAACGGCGCATGCCCGCCTCACTCAGGGCCTTGGGCAGTCCGTAAAGGGTTTCCAGCGAATCGAGCGTGTGGTGAAACGCAGTGTCGAAACAGGCCACCTGGGGCATACCGGGATACTCACGGGCCAAGTGGAGCATGGGCGCCAGGCACAATGGCTGGTGCAACGGCGCCATCGGCGTCAGCGCCTGCATCTCGCGGATCAACGACGCATCGACCAGCGCCGCCACCTCGCGCCGCTGGCCGCCATGGACCACGCGATGCGCCGCGGCGCGGACACGCCACCGGGTGTTGCTGTCGATCCAGCCCATCAGATGGCTCAAGGTGGCAGCGTCCATGCCGTCACCGGCACTCGACCAGTGCGCCTGCCGTCCTGCCTTGAGCCGGGTGTCCTGATAACTCAGGCTCGCCTTGTGTTCGCGCACCTCGACACTGCCATGCCCCAGACAGTGGGGCGCTGACGCGCTCGCGTCATAAAGGGAAAATTTGAGCGTCGAAGAACCCGCGTTAAATACCAACAACGCAGGGCAAGGATCATCCATCGTGGCGCACTCCTGTTTTGCCGCACCCGTTAGTGGCCAGTGCCGTCCGCTCAGTTTTCGGAGGCCGGCGTCCATTGCCATTGCGCCACTTCCGGCAAGTCCTGGCCATGCTCGATCAGGTACAGGGCATGCCTTTCCCGAGAGGCCCAATAACGTGCACGCGCGGTCTCGACCTGCGGCTGCAGGCGCGGGACACGCTCAATCACATCCAGGGCCAGTTGGTAACGATCCAGCTGGTTGATCACCGTCAGGTCAAAGGGCGTCGTGGTGGCCCCCTCCTCCTTGAAACCCCGGACATGAAAACGCTCCTGCTGTCCGCGACCGTGCAAGAGCCGGTGGATCAACGATGGATAGCCGTGGAAGGCAAAGATAACCGGTATATCGCGGGGAAAAAGTTCCTCGAAAGCCCCCTCCGATAGACCGTGGGGGTGCTCGCTATCGGGTTGGATCACCATCAGGTCAACCACATTGACAACCCGGACCTTCAGATCCGCTACGTAATCACGCAACAAGGTCACCGCCGCCAGGGTTTCCAGGGTCGGAACATCACCGGCGCAGGCCAGCACCACGTCCGGGACCTCATCGTCATGACTGGCCCACGCCCAGCGACCAATGCCACGCAGGCAATGGCTGATGGCAGATTCGATATCCAGCCACTGCCAGGCCGGTTGTTTACCCGCGACGATGACGTTGATGTAGTTGCGACTGCGCAGGCAGTGATCCGTCACCGACAACAGGCAGTTGGCATCAGGCGGCAGGTAAATGCGCACCACCTCGGCTTTCTTGTTGGCCACCAGATCGATGAATCCAGGGTCCTGATGGGAAAAACCATTATGGTCTTGCTGCCAGACATGGGAAGACAGCAAAAGATTGAGCGAAGCAATGGGTTTGCGCCAGGTCACACTGGCGGCGGTTTTCAACCATTTGGCGTGCTGATTGACCATTGAACCGACGATGTGAATGAATGCTTCGTAGCAGGAAAACAGCCCATGACGCCCGGTGAGCAGGTAACCCTCCAGCCATCCTTCGCATACATGTTCACTGAGTATTTCCATGACCCGCCCATCGGCGGCCAGGTGATTGTCTCCAGATTCCAAATCCGCTATCCAGGTTTTGCCACTGACCTCATAGACCGCGTCGAGCCGGTTGGAAGCGGTTTCATCCGGGCCAAACAGCCGGAAGTTCGCCGACGCCAGGTTGCTTCTCATGACTTCTTTCAAAAACACGCCCAGCACACGTGTCGGTTCCGCCTGTAAGGCCCCGGGGCTTGGCAGTTTGACCGCATATTCCGAAAAGCGCGGGATTTCCAGGGAGCGTAGCAGCACCCCACCGTTGGCATGGGGATTGGCACTCATGCGCTTGTGTCCGCCCGGTGCCAGTCCAGCAATGTGGGGAAACAAGGCGCCGCTGGCGCTGAACAGCTCCTCTGGGCGGTAGCTCTTGAGCCATTCCTGAAGCTGCATCAGATGCCTGGGTTGCTGCAGGTCCGCCAGCGGTACCTGGTGGGCACGCCAGGTACCTTCGACAGGCAAGCCGTCGACGAACTTGGGGCCGGTCCAGCCTTTGGGCGTGCGTAGTACCAGCATCGGCCAGAGCGGACGCTCCGGCACCGACTGCTTCGGCTGTCGACGCGCAGTACGCTGAATTTCGCGCAGCTGCGATAAAATGGTGTCCAGGGTTTTAGCCAGGGCCTGATGCACTGTCTCTGGATCATCGCCTTCGACAAAGTAAGGTTCATAGCCATAGCCATACATCAAGGCGCTGAGCTCTTCCTCGCTGATGCGCGAGAGCAGCGTAGGGTTGGCTATCTTGTAGCCATTGAGGTGCAAAATCGGCAGTACGGCACCGTCACGCCGCGGGTCGAGAAACTTGTTCGAATGCCAACTAGCCGCCAGCGCGCCGGTTTCGGCCTCGCCATCGCCAATCACACACGCCACGATCAGGTCCGGATTATCAAACGCCGCACCGTAAGCATGCGCCAGGGAATAGCCCAACTCCCCGCCTTCATTGATGGAGCCGGGCACCTGCGCTGACACATGGCTGGAGATGCCATAGGGCCAGGAAAACTGTCGAAACAGCTGCAGCAGCCCGTCGGCGTTTTGCTCTACGCGCGGGTTGAGCTCGGTGTAGGTCCCTTCCAGATAAGCCTGCGCCATGATGGCCGGTGCGCCGTGGCCCGGGCCGGTGACAAAGAGCAGGTTCAGGTCATGAGTCTTGATCAGGTAGTTAAGGTGCACGTAGATCAGATTCAAGCCAGGGCTGGTCCCCCAGTGCCCCAGCAACCGAGGTTTTACATCGGTCAGCACCAGGGGTCTGCGCAACAGCGGATTATCCTTGAGGTAAATCTGCCCAACGGCCAGATAGTTGGAAGCCCGCCAGTAGGCATCGAGACCTTCCAATTGATCATTGTTCAGAAAGTCACTCATGAAAAACTCCGATTGGTACGCGCACGGGCTTTTACTATCGGAGCCGGAACACTTTCGGGCTTGATCTACATCAAGCCGACCGGCTTCCTGGCCCATTACCGAGCCATCAATTCCGGTTGCAATTGATGCGCCCTATCGGCTTGCGCCCCCTCTTGCACCTGCTCATACGTATTCGAGGCCGCGGGAGGCAGTTTGAGTGCTAGCACATTGCAGACGGGATTATCGAGAATACCCTCAGCGGTGCTTCCGATGGTCGAACTGAGAAGATGGTGATTGGCCGAGCCAATGATCAGAAGATCATAAGCATTGCGCTGGACATAACCACGAATGACGTTGGCCGGTGCTCCCACCAGGAAATGCCGATGGTCCTTGGCGAACCCATGCTCAGTCGCCAATGCATCGAATACGTTCCTGCGGGCCTCATAACTCGGCAACTCACCACTTGAGAAGGCTGCCGTAATGCGCTTGCAGCCCACGGCATCGCAGTTGTAGACCGTAATCAGATGCAACAAAGCATGACGGGCATCCGCCAATTGCCGGGCCATACGGATGACTTGGTCATTTTCAGTGGCGCGCCCCTCGCCCTCCAGTTCAATATCCACGGCAACCAGGAACTTGCGCAGGCGCGGGGCTGGTGCTTGCTTGATATAGAGTACCGAAGTCGGACTGGCACATAACAAGTCCCAATCGAGCGACGACAGCACCGGACGCTTTAAATGAGCGCCTTCATGCAAGTCCTTGATAATCAGATCAGCGTTCATCTGCCGCGCGTAGGTCGCCAGTTCGAAAGCGGTTGGTTTGCCCCAAATAACCTCGTGCTGCACTTCAATTCCTTTTTCGCGCAACGATACCGTTTCGTTGTTCAACCACAGCCGATAAACATCCATCATGCCGTTGCGGGCTTTGTCCAGATTGACCGAACTGCCGTGCCTGACCACATCAAGTTCCGCTGCGTGGACGAAAGCAACCAGATGCAAGGCCGCGTTGAGCGTCTGCGCCAGCCCCCCCGCATATTCCAACGCGGGGCTGTACACCGGCTGGGAAGGCGCGATAAGCAGTAAGCGCAATGATCGGATCATGACCCACCTCGGCATTTGGCAGCCCTGCCGTTGAATGACCCATGTACGCCCGTGCTGCGTCATGGCCTGCTCTCATCGTGGACCCAAAGCAGCGGGCGAATTTGATCTCCCTCAACAAGCACGCTGTTGTTGAGCACCGTACGGAGCAGAATCCATCACTCAAGATCGGCGGTGCGCCGCCGGCCCGGACTTTTATCGACTGTCAAGATAACGGAACAGTTCTTCCTCCTGATCAAAATGCAAACGCACGAGGGTATCCAGGCGAATCAACTGATGCTGAATCTCATCAGCGCAAACCGTTGCATGAGCGGCACTGAAATCGAGGCTCATCCGCGCCAGCAAATGGATAAGGCGGAAAATCTCGCGGTGTACGTGACTCATGGCCGACAAAGGGTCCTCGCCCCGCAGGCTTCGGGTCAACAGCGGATACAGGGTGTTTTCATCTTCCCGTTCATGTCGCGCCAGAGTGACTTGCAGTTTTTCCACCAACGTCAGTAAATCGCTCCGAGCTTGCTCAAGCGGGCGCTGGGCAAAGTCGCCGGCCAGTTGATGCAGGTCGCTCAGCACAGTGGCCAGTTGCGTGTGTTCGTCCTGGAGGTGATCGATATGTGCCGCGGCAAGCTTTCGTTGGCGGAACCCCCACGACGCCGCCAATGCACGCAAGGCATTGATGATGATCAGCACGTCGATGCCCTCTTGCACAATGGCGCCGGCAAGCGGCGGCAGATAGCCGAAGGCCGCGATGGCCATCGCCAGCAATGACAGGCCCATGCCGACCTGTACACCCCGGCGGGCTATCTGGCGGGTCCGCCGGGCAATATCCAGCGCCTCGACCAGTCGGTCCAGGCGATCCACCAGCAACACGACACCGGCGGCTTGCGCGGAGGCAGTAGCGCCGGCCGCACCCATCGCCACGCCAACGTCGGCCGCCGCCAGGGCCGGGGCATCGTTAATACCATCGCCGACCATCAGCGTACTGGCACGCCGGCAGCCCTCCTGTACGGCACGTACCTTGTCCTCGGGGGCCAAGCCGGCATGCAACTCGTCGATTCCGGCTGACAAGGCAATCATCTCGGCGGTTTCCAGGCGGTCCCCGGTGAGCATGACGATCCGCTCGATGCCCCTGCCACGCAATCGACGCAGCGTTTGCGGGGTTTCCCGACGCAGGTTGTCGGAAAACACCAGCAGCCCGGCGAGTGCCCCATCCACCTCGATGAAGCTTCCACTGCACGCCAGGTAATCCATGTGGCGCAGCATGGCGGCGGCCCAGTCAGCCATGGGAACTTTCGCATGGGCAAAAGACAATGTACCGAAGCGCACCCGCTGGCTGTCGACCCGTCCACAAAGACCCGCCCCCGGGCTTTCTTCTACTTCCTGCGGGGCGCTGAGTGGCAGTTGGCGCTGCTGCGCCGCTTCGACAATGGCCTGGCAGATGGGATGCGTCGAGGCCTGCGCCAGCGACGCGGCCAGGCCCAGCAAACGCTGCGGATCGAGCGGACCGTTAACTTCGATCGACTGCAGCCGGGCATGACCGCTAGTCAGCGTGCCGGTCTTGTCGAGAAACACCTGCTTGACCCCGGCCAGCGCTTCCAGGGTCGCCCCGTCCTTGATCAGGATCCCGCGCCGCGCCGCCCTCGATATGCCTGACATGATGGCAATCGGCACCGCCAGAATCAAAGGACAAGGTGTGGCCACCACCAGGACCGCCAGGGCTCGCAACGGATCTCCGCTTATTTGCCAGGCTATTGTGGCAACCAGCAACGTCAGAGGAATGAAGAGCAAGGCATAGCGGTCGGCCAGGCGCACGTAGGGTGCGCGCGAGCGCCGTGCGGCCTCGGCCAACCGCACGACCCCGGAGTAGGTGCTCTGTGCGGCCGTTCGCGTGGCCATTAACAGAAACGGGGCACCGACATTGGATACGCCGCTGAGCACCAGCTCGCCTTCCCGGCGGGTAACCGGCAACGACTCGCCGCTGAGCGCCGACTCGTCGAGAATGGCCACGGCACTCAACAGGCGACCGTCGACCGGAACCACCTCGCCCAGGCGTACCAGCAATGTCTGGTGCGTCTGGACCTGCTCGACGGGGACTTTGCGCAAGTCATCCTGTTCCTGCAGCCAGGCAAAACGTGGCGCCCGGTCGACGAGCGCACGCAATTCGCGTTCGGCGCGTTGCTTGGTAAAGAACTCCAGGGTGCGTCCGCTGGCCAGCATCAAGGCAATCACCGCCGCCACCAGCATCTGCTGAAAGGCCAGGGCGGCGGCAATCGACAGCAGCGCAATAAGATCGACGCCCACCTCGCGCCGAGCCAGGCGTCTGGCGATCTCGAACAGCAATATCAGGACCATCAACAGGCTGCCCGCAGCCCAGCACATCGACGCCCAGTTGGACTCATGAGCGAAATGCGCGACCGCCCCGCCCAGCAGTGTCAGGGCGGTGATCAGCAATAGCAACGGGTCCAGCCACTTGCCTGGCATCGAAGTGACCCCCTCAAATAATCACTTATCCCCCAACACCCACCGCCGCCACTGCCATGAACGAAGACCACCAGACCGATTGCATTCATTGGTAGAAGCAAGTCGGCTGAACATTCGACATCCATCAGGTCCAGCTTTCGAGACTGGGGCTCAAGTATCGGAAGGCTCCTCGGTGTTTGTGTCAGGCGCCGATTCGCGTCGCCAGGCCCGTTGCAACAGATCGATGACCTGCTCATCCGAGGTCTGGGAAAAATCGTTGTACCAATAGCCGATTGACATGAGCCAATCGGGGACAAGCGGGCATATCACCTCATTCACCTCGCAGCGCAGCGCCTCCACCGTTTCAAGCGGTGCAACCGGCACGGCGACGACGATGCGAGCCGGCGCCTGCAAGCGCACCGCCGCTATCGCCGCCCTCATCGAGGCACCAGTCGCCAGGCCGTCGTCGATCAGAATCACCACCTGATCCTTGAGCGACACAGGCGCACGCGATGCCCGGTAAACCTGCTCACGACGCGACAACTCCCACGTTTCCCGGGCGACTACCGCCTCTAGCGTGGCCGGGGCAATCGGGTGAGCCCGCAGGGTGTCTTCATTGAGAATCCGTATGCCGTCACCGGCAATGGCGCCCATGGCGAACTCAGGGTGTGCCGGAACCCCCAGCTTGCGCACCAGTATCAGGTCCAGGGGCAAGTCCAGGGCGGTGGCCACTTCATAGGCAACCGGAACACCGCCACGGGGCAAAGCGAGGACAATGACCTCGGGCCGCCGAGCGTATTTGAGCAAGGGTTCCACCAGGCTGCGACCGGCGGCAGCCCGGTCGGGCAAGAGGGTTTGCGAGGAGAGACTCTGGGTCACTGGAAAACCTCCTCAGGCGATCGCGCCTGAACAACTGTGTCCTTTGAGCTTCTATGAAACGATGGGGGCAACGTTGACTTATATCAATATAGACACTACGTCGCGCAGCCTCGCGGACAGTGCCCTGGAACTCATCATAAAACTGCGCAACACACTGGCCAACATGAATCCGGCAAACAACCCCAACGGCGGTGCCGATACGTCCGGTGGCGAGTTTGCTTGATCCATATCAATCACGAAAAACCCCATAGGCCGGCACCTCCCCCTCGACGCTGATGGCCACTTCATCGCCCGGCCGCGGGCATAAATGGCCGGGCAAACGCGCAATCAGCGTTGTCGATACGGCCGCATCATCCGAGAGATTCAGGTGCACGCAGGCATCGTGCCCGTAGTAGTCCACTTTCAGCACCCTGCCCCGCGCCTGAGCAGCGCCGCTGCGCAGGCCGTCATGTAGCGCTGCAAGCCTGATCTGCTCAGGCCGCAGCAGCACCTGCACCGGCCCGTCGGGCATCGCCGCCATCAGCCGCAAAGAGCCGAGGGCACACACGACACCAGCGCCATTGACCATGCCCGGCAAGAGCATGGCATCACCGACAAAACGCGCCAGTTCAGGACTCACCGGCATCCGGTACAACTGCTCGGGGCTTGCCACCTGTACCAGCTCGCCCTGCCATAACACCGCGACCTGGCTGCCCATCGACAAGGCTTCGGACTGATCGTGAGTGACCAGCAAGGCCGTGGCGCCGGCGGCCGACAAGGCCTGAGCCACCGCTTGCCGGGTTTCCACACGCAAAGCGGCGTCCAGCGAGGAAAACGGCTCATCGAGCAGGACCAGTGCCGGCGCTGGCGCGAGCGCCCGGGCCAGCGCGACTCGCTGCTGCTGCCCGCCGGACAATGAATGCGGCGAGCGATTGGCGAAGTCGCCGGGCAAACCGACCAGTTCGAGTAACTCGGCCACCCGATGGCGGGTCTTGCGCAGCTGCCGCGACAGGCCAAAGACGATGTTCTCAGCCACCGACAGGTGTGGAAACAGCGCGCCTTCCTGCGGCACATAACCGATATGACGTTTCTCCGAGGGCACAAAGACGCCGGGGCCGCTGACCCGCAGGCCATTGATCTGAATCGTCCCCCCGTCCCCGCGCTCGAAACCACAGAGCAGGCGCAACAAGGTGGTCTTGCCGCTGCCGGACGGGCCAAGAATCGCCACCAGGCTACCGGACGCCACCGACAAATCGACGCCACGCAATACCGGAGCGTTGCCAAACGTCTTGCGTAGGCCGCGAACTTCTACATCAGCCATGTCGATCCCTATGATTGGAAGCTACCCAGCACTGCCGATTTGCCGAACAACGACATCAGCAGCCAGGTGGAAAACAGTGAAATACCGACCAGCATGGCGGCATACGGCGCGGCGGCGGCAAACGCCAGCGCCGAGGTATCGACCCAGACCTGGGTGGCCAGCGTGTGGGTGCCGATGGGCGACAGCAACAAGGTGGCGGTCAGTTCCGTGACGATGCTGATAAACACCATCGAGGCCGCCGCGCCGATCCCCGGTCCGGCCAGCGGCAGAATCACCCGCCATGCTGTTTGCCACCAACGCAGGCCCAGCGAACGGGCAGTGTCTTCAAGGCGTGGTTCGATCTGCACCAGGGTTGCATGCACACCGACCAGGGCCAGCGGCAGAAACAGGATCGCATAGGTCAGGATCAGCAACGCCGCACTCTGGTAAAGCGGCTGGATGAAGCGAATCGAGATCGAAATCACCGCCAGGGCGATGACGATGCCCGGGACGCCCTGCCCCAGATACGCGATACGCTCCAGCAAGGTACTGATACGGTTTGGAAAACGCGCCAACAAAAAGCCCAGCGGCAACGCGAGCAACGTGGTCAGCAGCGCCCCGGCCAGGCCAAAGCCCAAGGAGGCACAGGTCGTGCTGATCAATTGCTCGGCGGAGAATTCGACCGGCGTCACGGCGGCCTCACTGTGCTGCAGCAGCCAGTAGCCGATCATGCCCAGGGGAACGCCCAGGGTGGTCGCGGTCAAACCGGCAAACCCGGCCCATACCAGCCATTTCGCCCGGCCCAGCTCGTAGCGAGTGGCCGATCGACGTGTGCCACGGTCGAGCCGGTCATAACGGCTGAGACCGCGCACCTTGAACTCCGCCACCAGGCAGATCAGGCACAGCAACACCAGCACGCTGGCCAGCAAGGCCGCACCGGCACCGTTGAAGCTGGCACGATATTCGGCGTAGATCTCGGTGGTAAAGGTACGGAAACGCAACAGCGCGAACGCGCCAAACTCGGACAGGACACTGAGGGCAACCAACAGTACCCCGCCCAGCAATGCCGGTTTGAGCTGTGGCAGCACCACGCGATAGAAGCAGCGCCACGGTCCGAGCCCGAGGGACCGGGCGGTTTCCTCCAGTGCCGGGTCCATACCCCTGAGTGCGGCGGAGACCGGCAGGTAAACCAGTGGAAAGTAGGCGGTGGTGACCACCAGTAAGGCACCGGAGAAATCCTGCAACGACAGGCTCAAGGAGACCCACGCATAGCTGGTGATAAAGGGTGGCATGGCCAGCGGCACCACCGCGAGCACGGCCCAGACACCTCGGCCCGGCAGATCGGTGCGTTCGACGAACCAGGCCAGCGCCGTACCGATCAGGGCCGAGGCGAACGTCGCCGCCCCGACGATCAGCAGGGTATTGCCCGCCAGTTCCCCGACAATTGGCCGGAACAGCAACTCAACCGCATCATCGTAGCTAAAGCTCGCGGCCTGCTTGAGCGTGAAGGCCAGCGGCGCCAGCACCAGCAGCGCCACCGCGACACAGACTAGCAAAAGTCCAAACGGCGTGCGCCGCGCGGACTTGACCGCGATGCTCGGATTGGCCATTTACAGCAAGCCGGCCTGACGCAGCAACTTGACCGCATGGCTATCGTCACCCAGCGTCTTCATATCCAGCGCCGGTGGCGAAAGCTGGCTGAGCGGCAGCAGCAACGGGTCCGGAGCGACGCCTGCCCGCAGCGGATACTCGTAGGTCACCTTGTTGCCGGCCATCAATTGCTGCGCGCCCTCGCTGGTCAGATAGGCGACAAACTGGTTCGCCGCCTCCTGGTTGCGCGTGGTCTTCAGCACCGCGACGCCCGACACATTGACCAACGCCCCGACATCGCCCTGGGTGAAGTGATAGAGCGCACTGTGGGTCCCTTTGTCGCCCAGTTCGGTATGCAGGCGAGCCCAGTAGTAGCTATTGATCACACCGACAGCAACCCCGCCGCGGTTGACGGCGGCGCTGACGCCTTCGTCATCGTTGAAAATCTGCGAGTTGCTGCGCAGGCCCTTGAGCCACTGCAAGGTGCTGGCTTCGCCCTTGAGTGCCAGCATGGCGCTGACCAGCGGCAGGAAGTCGGCATCCGACGGCGCGATGGCGACCTTGCCTTTCCACGCTGGTTCGGCCAGGTCGAGCAGCGAGGCCGGCAGTTCAGTCGGTTTGACCAGCTTGGTGTTGTAGGCCAGCGCGTTCTCGCGGGCCAACACGCCAACCCAAGCGCCGCTCGGCGAGTTGTAACGCGCCGGGATAGTCGCCAGGGTAGCGGGCTGCACGGGGGCCAACAGGCCCTTCTCTTCCAGCAGCATCAGCTCGGGAGAGTTCTCGGTAAAGTACAGATCAGCGGGCGAGGCGCTGCCTTCAGCCAGCAGTTGTGCCGCCAGTTCCGGGCCCTCGCCGGTACGTACCTTGACCGAGATGCCGGTCTGCTTTTCGAAATCCTTGACCAACTGATTGACCGTCTGCTCGTGCTGCGCACTGTACAGGGTCAATGAAGCCGCCTGAGAGAGTCCGGACGCGAGCAGCGCCGCCGCCAGGCAAGCGAGTTGGAAGGTGCGCGGCAGCGTGTGGTGGAAAACCTTGAAAGACATTCGAATACTCCAATACAGCGATGATTACAGCCCAAGGGGCGCATCCCGCTAGCGGACCCGCCCCAACTCGACAGCCCTTAGCCTTCGAGCCCCTCGAACAATCCGGCACCGATGAACGAACCCTCGCGGGCACCCGGTGGGCAGGCAAAGATCGCGCTGCCCACATGGGTGGTGAACTGGTTCATGATGTCCTGGGTGGCCAGTTTCTTGTTGATCTTGATAAAGCCGCTGCGCGGGTCGCGCTGGTAAGCCACGAAGAACAACCCGGCATCGAGCATCATGCCTTGGCGCCATGGCGGCCAACGCTCGGCATAAAACCCCACGCCATCGTTGTAGGAGTAGGCGCGACGCAGGATCTGCGCGCCGTCGTTTTCGGCGGCGGCGGACAGGCGCGCATGGGCATTGTCCGGGATGACCAGGTTGCCGTCCTTGTCTTGAGCCTCAAGATCCAGCGGATCGGACTCGTGGGTCTTGCCCAGCGGTGCGCCGCTGGACTTGTCCCGCCCCACCACCTCCTCCTGAAAGCCCAGCTCCGTCTTGTCCCAGTGCTCCAGCGCGATACGGATGCGCCGCACCACGACATAGGCGCCCGCCTTCATCCAGCCACCTTCATCGCCGACCCAGACCACCTGGTCCATCATCTTGCTGTCGCGCGTGGACGGATTGTTGGTGCCATCCTTGAAGCCCATCAGGTTGCGCGTGGTGCCGCCGCCAGCCGGTGGGCTGGTAAAGCCGGACTGCATCCACTTGATCAGGGCCACACCATCCGCCAGGGCCAGCAGTTCGCGCAGCGCATGGAAGGCCACCTGCGGATCATCGGCACAGACCTGGATGCTCAGGTCGCCACCGCACTTCTCGGCCACCAGTTGATCACCGTTGAATTTCGGTAAATCGACCAGCGCTTCCGGGCGCCGCGCTGCCAAGCCATAACGGTCCTTACCATCACTGCCGACAAACAATCCCGGGCCAAAGCCAAAGGTCACGGTCAGGCGCGACGGCTTGAGCCCCTCGGCCGAACCGCCGTCCAACGGCGCGGCATCCTTGGGTAGCGCCAGCGGCTGTGCGGTCTCGCCACCGCTCATGCGGTTGGCGGCAATGGTCCAACGCTTGAGCAGCGCGATCACCTCCGCCCGCGCGGTGGCTTCCAGGTCGAACGCGGCAAACAGCGAGTGGCTCTGCTGCGCCGTGACGATGCCGCCCTGGTGCACGCCATAGAACGGCTCGACCGAGGACAGCGCCCCGGCCGCCTGCGGCTTTGCCAGGCGCTCGGCGGCGGCCACGCCGCCGCTACCAATCACCCCCGCGGCAACCGCCAGGCTGCTGGCCGCGCCGAGGAAACGACGCCGGGACAGGCCAGGGGCGTTTTCGTCGTGCCGGCTCATTTGGCCAGGACCAACATGTTCACGTCGTCTTCGACGTAGTAGAAACCGTCACCGCTGGGGGTGATGACCAGACCGAACAGATCGCCGTTACCAGGTGGGACCTGGGCCTTGTTGGCATCGATCCACTGAGCAAAGAGTTGCTTGCCGGTTTGTGGGTCGATCTCCACGACCTTGCCGTTCAAGCCATTGGTGGTCAGCAGATGACCATTAGGGGCGGTGGTCAGCGCCAGGGGACGCAGCAACATCCCATCCTTGGTCAGCGTGCGGCCTACACCGGCACTGGTGGTCCGGGTGCTGGCATCCCAAATTTCGCTGATGCGGTTGGCGAGCGTATCGGAGACATACAGTTTGTCGTCCTTGCCCATGGCCAGCCCCGTCGGCCCAACAAGGAACACACCTTTGTCAGCCTGGGCGCTGAAGCCGCTGCCGACCACGGTCTGCTTGCTGATCACCGGCGGCTTGCCTTCCGGGATGGACAGGTCCAGGCGCAGTACCGTGGACTGAATCACCACCGGTGGCGTGCCTTTGGCGCTACCGATAGCAAAGCCGGCATTGCTGACGAACAAGGTCGCGCTGGAACCGTTGTCGATCACCGCCATGTTGCCCCACGGGTCATTGATATTCGGCCCGGACCAGACATCGACGACCTTGCCGTTCGGGTCGAGCACCACCAGGCAACCGGCGCCCTTGGTGTCGGTGGTCCCGTCATTGCTCGGGGTGCTGCCGACGATCACCCAGCCACTTTTGAGCATGGTCATCGCGGTGCTGAGGCCTACGCCACCCGGGCACTGCGGCAAGTCATGGGGCAACTGGGCAAACAGCGACAGCTGTTTGGTGCTCGGGTTGTAATCGACAATGGTGCTGCCGACACCCTGCAGGTTGGCCGCGTTGTTGAAGTTGTCGACCAACACGTCGTCTTTCTGGATTTTTCCGGCGGACACCGGCGCCACGGCAATGGCGTAGGGATTCTGGTCGCCATTGTCCGGCACCGTGGACGTCAGGGTCTGGTGCTTGTGGATGTTCGGCAAAAAGCCTTGGGCGTCATCGGCGTGTGCCGGCAGGACGATGTTGAAGGTCAATAGCGTGGCCAGGACCACAAGGCCCTGGCCCAGGCGCGGCAAGCTCGAATACGTCATGCAATACTCCTGATTTCTCGAAGTCGGCAGGCCCAGTCAGGCAGGGCCACCGTCAAACAAAGCGGATCGGTGCGGTTGGGCGGGCGCGGAGCTCCCGGCCAGCGTCCGGTCTAGAGGGTGATGTTGGTGCGCAAGCCCCAGACCAGCGTGTCGCCCATTCGCCGCGTTGGATCGTTCGGGTTCTGGCCCGCGCCCGGATTGAGCGTGTACTGAATATCCGGTTGCAGTTGCAGCCAGGGGGTTAGCTGATACTGGTAGGTCGCTTCAACAAAGGTCTCGCCATTGCGCACGCGGTTGCCACTGTCGAGATCCAGACCCGCGGCGCGGCTGCCGACCTTGACGTAGCCCAGCCCCAGGCTGACCGTATCGGCATCGCGGCCTTCGAAGGGCGCGGCGAGGGTCACACCGGCGTTGGCACTGAAGCTGATCAGGTTGCGATCGCCCGGTGCGCCCATCAGGCGCGTGAACACGCCCACCGAACGCATGCTGTCCGGGGCTTGGCGCCAGATCATCTGGTCGGCCACGGCGTAGACGCTGTAGTTGCCTGAGTGCTCGGTCGCGCTGCCATTGCTGTTCGGATCGGCGAGCGACAGCCCGTCGGTGCCGTAGCGCTGGTCGGCGAAGTTCTGCGTGTTGTACCAGGCGCCAAGTTTGTAGGTGCCCGGCAGGCCAGCGTTGGCGGTCTCCGTCTGGCCCAGCGAGGCCTGGTTGACGCCGTACTGCAGCTCGCCGATGTACAGCGCGCCGGTGTGCAGGTCGAAGTTGGTGCCGTGGGCGTTTTGCCGTTGCGGGTCACCGTCGTTGGTGCCGGCCGGGTTACCGTCATAGACACCCGCGAGTACGGTAATCGCATCGGACGGGTGGACCCGGACACGGATCCCCAAGGCCGACAACGGGTACGCCGGGCCCCCGGCCGGCATGTCGTAGGACGGCACCGCCGGCCAGCCGAACATGGTGTTGACGAAGGTGCTGGCGTACTGGCTGACCATGAACTCCTGGTCGATGCTTTGCTGGCCGACCCGGAAGTCCAGGGCCTCATCGAGGAATTTCTGCTGGTACCAGGCCTCCCACAGACGGGTGCCGGTGTCCGCTTCGATGCCGCTGGCGGTCTGCAGGGTGCCGAGCTTGTTCGCGCTGAGGTTTTGCCCGTGAACGTTCACCGCACTGATGTTGAGGGTGCCGCCGGCCAGGCCGAAGAGCTTGAGGGTGTCGAGCTTCAGCGTCATGGTGGTGAGACCGTCGTAGTCCCCGCCACGATGCAGGCCACCCTTGGCATTGTTCAGGTATTCACTGGTTTCGGTCAGCCCCAGGGTCACGCCATAAGCCGCAAGGCCCGAGCGCAGCCCGCCGATATCGCCAAGCATGTTCTGCCGTGTCAGGAAGCCGGTCCACTGACCCGCGGGGGCTGCCTTGATCGCCAGGTCCGCTTCGGGCAGGTCGGCGGGATTGACGTCGTCAGCGGCTGCGGACGGATTAGCGGCCGGTGCCGCGGTCGCCGCGCAAGCGGGATTGACCCATAGCCAGGCAACAGAGCAAGCCAGTGCGGTCGACAGGACAACACGCTGTGTGGATCGGTGGTACGACAGTGCGCGCATCGATGACTCCAGAAGAACTTGACCCTACTGCTGCGCGGCAAATACGGTTTGGCCACGGCATACGGATCAAAATGAGAATCTAAATGAGAATCCATATCGAATTTGCGCGCATACTAGTCCAGCATTTTTTTTAATACAATTTGTTTCGGATGAAACTTGGCCCTTCAAACATGAAACTTCGCCCGAGGGATCTGGATCGGCCTTTGTGGAAGTGGATGTGGCGAGCGGGCAAGCCCGCTCGCCACAAATCTCGGCCAAGTTTGAAATCAACTCAGTCATTAGCCCCTGACGGGGGCCTCAGCCCAGGTCACCCCCGCCCACCGGCAAGGTCACGCCGGTGATGTAGGCGGCATCGTCGGAAGCGAGGAAAAGGATCGCCCCGGCCTGTTCATCAACGCTGCCGTAACGCTTCATCAAGCTGCTGTCCACGGTCTGCTCGACGATCTGCCGGTACCAGGCTTGCTCATCCTCGCTGGGTGCCTGGGCATTGCGCGGGATACGCCGTGGCGGCGCATCGGTCCCTCCCGGCGCCGTGGCATTGACCCGGATTCCGCGGCCGGCGGTTTCGAAGGCCAGGCAGGCGGTCAGGGCATTGACCCCACCCTTGGCCGCGCCGTAGGGCACTCGATTGACCCCGCGGGTGGCCACCGACGAGACATTGACGATCGCCCCGCTGCCCTGTTCCAGCATGTAGGGCAATACCGCGTGACAGCACCACAGGGTCGGGAACAGCGAGCGGCGTACCTCGGCTTCGATCTCATTTTCCTGGTAATGCTCGAAAGGTTTGGCCCAGATAGTCCCGCCGACATTGTTGACGAGGATATCGATCCGCCCGAAGCGCTCGTGAGCCGCGCCCATGACTTCCGTGCACGCGGCATGACGCTCCAGGTTGGCGGTAAGAGTAAGCGTTCGGTCACCACGCAGCTCATGGATCAGCTCGGAACGATCCACCGCCACCAGCCAGGCGCCCTCCTCCAGAAAACGCTCGGCCACCCGCCGGCCGATGCCTTGGGCTGCGCCAGTGACCAGTGCGACTTTATCCTTGAAACGTGGGTTCATCACGATCTCCTCAGGCGGCATCGCCGGTCACGATGCTATTGGCGGTGAACTTCTCGTAGTAGACGCTGCTCGGGGTCACGCCCTGGACCTTGAAGTGCTGCCTCACGGCATCGACCATCGGCGGCGGCCCGCACAGGTAAACATCGACCTCGCCACCGTTGAGCATCCCGTCTGCCAGGTGCTGGGTCACATAACCCTGGCGCGGATGTCGCGTCTGTGGGTCCGAGACACAGGTGACAAAGCCGAAATTCGGCAAGCGCTCAGAGAACCCTTGCAGTGCCTCGACCATGACCAGGTCCTGGTCCCGGGAGACCCCATAGATCAGGTGGATCGGCTGATGTTCGCGGCGCTCGGCGAGCACTTCGAGCATCGACAGAAACGGCGCCAGCCCGGTGCCACCCGCGAGAAACAGCAGCGGCCGAGTGACCGTGCGCAGGTAGAAACTGCCCAGCGGCCCAGTCATCGACACTTTCTCTCCGGGTTGGGCACCGTCCAGCCAGCGGCTCATGAGCCCGCCGGGGACATGCTTGATCAGGAAGCTGGCGTGGCGGTCACCAGGCAGGCTGCTGAACGAGTACGAACGGGTCTGCTCACTGCCGGGAACGCCGATATTCACGTACTGTCCCGGCAGGAACGCCGATGCCTGGTCGAGTTCGAAGCACACTTCCAGGGCCGCGCCGGCATGGCGGGTGATGCCCGCCAAGGTTGCATCGAATCGCGAGGTAGCGGTCTTGCAGGCACTGGACGGCACCGGCACAGCCAGCACACAGTCGCTTTCCGGGATCATCTGACAGGTCAACACCTGGCGCTGCTCGACCTCATCGGCCCCCAGCGCGTCCTCCAGATAGTCTTCGCCGAGGTCATAGGCGCCACTTTCGCAACGACACTTGCAAGTGCCGCAGACGCCGTCGGAGCAATCCATGGGCAGGTTGATCCGGTGGCGAAAAGCGGCGTCGAGCACCTTCTCGCCGGCTTTGCAGTCGATAAAGCGGGTGACCCCGTCCTCGAAATTCAGGGCTATGCGATACGTCATGGGACCCACCCTTAAATATGATAGATATCAATGACCTGGTGGATATAGTCATTCTTGAGTATCACCTTCTTGCGGGTGATCAGCGGTTGTTCGCCGCTGATATCCAGGCGATAGAATGAGGTCCCGAAGTACGAATCCGTGGTCTTGTAGCGATGGCTGAGGGTGTGCCAGTTGAAGCGCAGTTCGACTTCGCGTCCGTCTCCACCCAGCACTTCCAGGTTGGCGAGCAGATGCGCAGTGCGCGGTTGCGGAGTACTGGCGCTGGAACGCTCGGTCTTGATCCGGAACACCCGGTCTTCCAGGCCGTCGCGGTTGGGGTAATAGATCAACGAGATCTCGCGCTGCGGGTCTTCGGTCAGGCTGTCGTGGTCATCCCAGGCAGGCATCCAGAACTCCGCCCGCGGGCTATAGCATTGCAGCCACTCGTCCCATTGGCGGTCGTCGAGCAGCCGGGCCTCGCGATGGAGGAAATCCAGCAGGCGATCACGTGACAGGCTCATAGCTGGCCCTCCTTGTCCGTGGCGATCAAGCCCTGGCGCTCACTCTCCAGTGCCCTGAGCAGGCTGGCGGCCCAGTGCGCGTGCTGACGCACGAACAGGCCTTCGTCCTCGGTCTTGATACCGCTGAGCTGCGGGGTCATGCCCATTGCCCGGGCATTCTCATCGGGCCCATCCAGCCATTGCTTCGCGCCACGGCTAAGATCGTTCCACAACGGGATCGAGCCCTGGTAGCCGGTCTGGCAGGAACGGAATTCCTCCAGGTCATCGGGCGTGCCCATGCCGCTGACGTTGAAGAAGTCCTCGTATTGGCGGATACGGGTCGCACGCTCCTCGGCGCTTTCGCCCTTGGGTGCCATGCAATAGATGGTCACCTCGGTCTTGTCCACCGTGAGCGGTCGCACGACGCGGATCTGCGTCGAGAACTGGTCCATCAGGTAAACGTTGGGGTACAGGCACAGGTTGCGGGTTTGCTCGACGATAAAGTCGGCCCGTTCCTCGCCCAGGCGCTGGGCCAAAGCCTGGCGATGGGCATGCACTGGACGGACTTCAGGGTTGAGCAGACGGGTCCAGAGCAGGATATGGCCATGCTCGAAGGCGTAGACGCCGCCCAGGCTTTTTGACCAACCATTGGCATCCACGGTGCGTGTGCCCTCGGTTTCGTAGTTGCGCCGCTGCATGGTCGCCGAGTAGTTCCAGTGCACGGAACTGACGTGGTAACCGTCGGCACCGTTCTCGATTTGCAGCTTCCAGTTGCCGTCGTAGACATACGACGAACTGCCGCGCAGTACCTCCAGGCCCTCGGGGGCCTGGTCGACCATCTGGTCGATGATGACCCGGGTTTCCCCCAGGTATTCGTGCAATGTCAGGACCTGCTCCGAGAGGCTGCCGAACAGGAACCCGCGATAGTTCTCGAACCGCGCCAGGCGCCGCAGGTCATGGGAGCCATCGCAGTCGAAGCTGTCGGGATAGGCGCCGGTCTTGCCATCCTTGACCTTGAGCAGCTTGCCGGTGTTGCTGAAGGTCCAGCCGTGGAACGGGCAGGTGAATGAGCCTTTGTTGCCTTGCTTGTGCCGGCAGAGCATGGCGCCACGGTGCGCGCAGGCGTTGACCAGGCCATGCAGTACCCCCTGTTTGTCGCGGGTGATCACCACCGGCTGGCGGCCGATGACGGTGCTGAAGTAGTCGTTGATCTCGGCGACCTGGCTTTCATGGGCCAAGTAGATCCAGCCGCCTTCAAAGATGTGCTTCATCTCCAGCGAGAACAGTTCGCTGTCGGTGAAGATGTCGCGGCGGCAGCGGAAGGTTCCGCTGGTGGGGTCTTCCTGAACCGACTCGCGGATCTGGCGGGCGAGTCTGTCGAGTGTGTCGGTCATGGGCTGGGCTCTCCATTGTTCTTGTCTCAGGCGCCCTCACCTTATGCCTGCCCTGCCCGCGACAATATCCGCCCCCTGCAAATCGCTATCCGTTCAGCGCAAGCGCCTCCTGGCGCCGACGCCAGGTCTGCGAGGGCAGCTCGCCAAAGCGTTTGCGATAGGTTTCGGAAAAGCGCCCCAGATGGACAAAACCATGGTCCAGGGCCACTTCAGTGACGCTACGGGCGCCCGGCAACTGCAGCATCGCATGCACCCGCTCCAGCTTGCGTTGGCGTACATAGTCACGGGGCGAGAGGCCGACATGGCGCTCGAACAGCAAGTACAGGGAACGCTCGCTGACCCGCGCCACCTCGCGTAATTGCGCGATGCCAATCTCGTCGCGCAGATGCGCCTCGATAAACTGGCGTACCGCCTCGAAGCCACCGCTTTCCTCAGCCTCGGGGCTGACCCGCCGGACATTGCTCGCCAGCAGGCCCAGCAGCTTGCTGGCGACTATGCGCTCATACAGCACCTGCACCTCGGGCGCCGCACAGTGCTCGGCTTCGTGACAGATCAGCGCCAGCAACGGCACGAAGCCCTCGAGCCCGGCCAGGTCGCGGCGCTCGCTGTCGAAGCGGATGCCCTGGCGCGGCAACAACCAGTGCTGCTCCAGGCAGGCATTTTCCAGCAAGCGCACCGGCAGCTTGACGATGAACTTCTCGCAATCGGCCGAGTAGGTCAGGTCCACCGGGTCATCGGGGTTGATCAGCAGGATTTCGCCCGGCGTGTAGATCCGTTCCGCGCCCCGGAAGCTCGAACGACAATGCCCGCTCAGCAGGATCTGCAGGTGATAGATGCTTTCCAGGGCCGGTGACATCACCTGGACCCGGGCACCGTAGCTGATGCGGCAGAGGTCGAGGCTGGAGAAGGTCCGGTGCTTGATACTCGCCTGTGGGCGGCCCTTGGGCGGCAAGCGAATGCAATGGCTGCCAACGTGTTGGTTGACATACTCGGAGACAGCGTGGGCGTCGGCCTGTTCGAAGATCCGGCTGCGCTCGCTCAACAAGGTGGTCATGGAATAAGCCTCTCTTGTTTTTCTATTCAAGGCTGGCGTAACGACAAAAGTCCCGCGGGCAGACGCACGCGGGACCTGTCACGCCGGAACGCGGCGAGCGTCAGGCTTCGAGGGCCCTCACCCGCTCACGCTTGTCCTGCTCCTTGGCGGCGTCGGTCGACTGCAAGGCAAAATCGAAGTCGATCTCGGCATGCCGGCCGTTCGCATCGTCCTTGAAGACGATTTCGGCAATCAACTCGTCGCGGGTGGCATAGGCAAAGTCATCGTGCAGGTACGGGTCGCCGGCCAGGTTGATCTGCGTGGTCAGGTGACGGTGACCCGCGGCGGAAATGAAGAAGTGGATATGCGCCGGGCGCTGGCCGTGCCGGCCCAGTTGATCGAGCAACTGCTGGGTCGGGCCATCCGGCGGGCAGCCGTAGCCGGAAGGCACGATGCTCTGGAAGCGATAGCGACCTTCGGCGTCGGTACGGATCCGCCGACGCAGGTTGAACTCCGATTGCGCGGGGTCGAAGTACGAATAGGTGCCACCGGTGTTGGCGTGCCAGACATCGACAAGCGCATGGGCCAGCGGCTTGCCTTCGAGGTCACGAACCTGGCCGCGCATGAACAGCACGGTGCCCGGATCACGGCCGTCATCGAGTCGGGCCTGCTCCTCGCAGAGTGGCGCGCCGGCCACATACAACGGCCCTTCGATGGTCCGCGGGGTGCCGCCGACATGGCCGGCCTGCTCGTCTTCGGCATCCAGCAGCAAGTCGAGATAATGTTCCAGGCCCAGGCCGGCCACCAACAGCCCGGCCTCCTGGCGACTGCCCAATTCGTTCAGGTAGTTCACCGCCTTCCAGAACTCTTCAGGCGAGATCCGCAGGTCTTCGATCAGACGGATGCTGTCGGTCAGCACCCGATGGACAATCTGCTTCACCCGCGGACTACCAGCCGGTTGGTCAAGGCCGGCGGCACCTTCGAAGAAGCTCTGGACTTCGGCGGTTTGGGAAATACGAACGGTCATGCTGGAGTTCCTCATCATTGTTCTTGTGGATACAAACCTTGGAAAACCCGGATTCAGCGGTCGTCGGCGTGGACCGAAGAGGGGTGCCTGCACAGCGCCATGACCTCAATCTCCATATAGGGATAAAGCGGCAGTTGCATCAAGGTGTCGTGCAGCGCCTGGGCATCCGGCACATCGAAGACACTGACATTGGCATACAAGCCGGCGATGCGCCAAAGGTGCCGCCAGCTGCCTTCGCGTTGCAGGCGCTGGGCCAGTTCGCGCTCCTCGGCCTTGAGCTGCGCGGCCTGCTCGGCGGGCATGTCGGTAGGCAGTTTGACGGTCATGCGGACGTGAAAAAGCATGGTGCGAAGGTCCTCTCGGTTCAAGTCAGTGGCGGGCAAAGCGCGCCAGGCGTGCTTCATCGAGTGTCAGGCCGAGCCCGGGGGTTTTCGGGATCAGCAACTGGAAATCACGATAGGTCGGTGGTTCGATCAGGATGTCCTCGGTCAGCAACAGCGGGCCGAACAGCTCGGTGTGCCACTCCAGCTTGTCGAGGGTGGCAAAGGCGTGCGCGGCCGCCAGGGTGCCGATACTGCCTTCGAGCATGGTCCCGCCGTACAGGCCGATGCCCGCCGCCTCGGCAATCGCGGCCGTGCGCAACACGGCGCGTGGGCCACCGGTCTTGGCGATCTTCAAGGCAAAAATACTCGCGGCGCCCATTTGTGCCAGGGCAAAGCTATCCTGCACCGACTCGATGGCTTCATCGGCCATCAGCGGGATCGGGCTGTGGGCACTCAGGCGCACCATGCCGGCACGATCATGCCGAGACAACGGCTGCTCGATCAGTTCGACCCCGGCCTCGGCCAGTCGGCGACAGGCCTGCACCGCCACGGCTTCGCTCCAGGCCTGGTTGATGTCCACCCGCACGCTGGCGCGGTCGCCCAGGGCGCGTTTGATCGCCGCCACATGGGCGATGTCCCGAGCGGGTTCGCCGGCACCGATCTTCAGTTTGAAATGACGATGGCGACGCAAGTCGAGCATCCGCTCGGCTTCCTCGATGTCCTTGCCGGTGTCGCCGCTGGCCAGGGTCCAGGCCACTTCGACACCGTCACGCAAGCGGCCACCGAGCAGTTCGGCCAGTGGCAGACCGAGACGTTTGCCCTGGGCGTCGAGCAAAGCGGTCTCCACCGCCGAGCGGGCGAAGGTGTTGCCGCGAATGGCCCGGTCGACCCGCTGCATGGCCGCATTGACATTGCTCGCCTCCTGGCCGATCAACAGCGGAGCGAACCAGGTATCGAGGTTGATCTTGATGCTTTCCGGGCTTTCCCCGGCATACGCCAGGCCACCGATGGTGGTGGCCTCGCCGATGCCGACGATACCGTCGCTGCAGCGGATGCGCAGGATGACCAGCGTCTGGCCGTGCATGGTGTGCATTGCCAGCTTGTGCGGGCGAATGGTCGGTAAATCGACAATCTGGGTATCGAAGTGTTCGATTACTACAGCGCTCATGGCGTATCCATCTACGTGGTGTTTGTCTTTGAGCCATGATTGACGCCCAAGGCGGCGCCGGTCCAATATTGAATAAGTCTCGCTTCATACCCAGGAGGTATCGTGGAGCTTCGTCATTTGCGCTATTTCAAGGTGCTCGCCCAGACCTTGAACTTCACCCGCGCCGCCGAGCAGTTGAACATCGCCCAGCCGCCCCTCAGCCGGCAGATCCAGCAATTGGAGGATGAGTTGGGGGTTCCACTGCTGGAGCGTTCGCGGCCGTTGCGCCTGACCGAGGCCGGGCGCTTTTTCCAGGAGCATTCCAGCCAGTTGCTCGAACAGCTGGAGCGGGTCTGCGCCGACACCCGCCGGGTGGCCAGCGGCCGCAAGCGCTGGCTGGGTATCGGCTTCGCGCCGTCGACCCTGTATGGCGCCCTGCCCGACCTGATCCGCCGCCTGCGCGGTTTCGGCGATATCGAACTGGGCCTGTCGGAGCTGATTACCCTGCAGCAACTGGAAGCGCTGAAAAGCGGGCGGATCGATATCGGCTTTGGCCGGATGCTGTTCGATGACCCGGCCATTGTCCAGAAGGTCCTCAGGCAGGACCCCCTGGTCGCGGCGTTGCCGGCCGGGCACCCGCTGCTCGGGCGGGCGGTCAGCCTGGAGGAACTGGCCGCGCAGCCGTTTATCCTCTACCCCGCCAGTCCGCGTCCGAGCTATGCCGACCATGTCCTGGGGGTGTTCGCCGGGCATGGCCTGAGTATCCACGTGGCGCAGATGGCCAACGAACTGCAGACTACCATTGGCCTGGTGGCCGCCGGGGTCGGCATTGCCCTGGTCCCAGCCTCGGTACAGCGCCTGCATCGGGATGACATCGGCTATACGTCGTTGCAGGACAGCAGCATCACCTCGCCGATCGTGGTCAGTTACCGAGCCGGCGATGTCTCGGACGTGTTGCAGCGCTGCCTGCGATTACTGAACAGTCACGATGAGTAGCACTTTTCCGAGCGCTTTTCATTTGTCTGATCGCCGGCTTGGCTGCAAACTGCCCATCTGCCGTGAGCTACAAGGAGCCCGCATGACAGAGCACAGCACGGGGGTCACCCTCACCGCCAAGGGTTTGGTGTTCGAGGATGATTGCGGCGAGCCCTTTCTCCAGGACACCGCCATACGTGGGCTGCTGGAGAAGGTCTTTGCCGGTAGCGGCGTCGATATCGACGCAATCCACACCCAGAGCCAGTACAAGAAGGCCCTGCGGCATGTGATGATCAGTTCGATCCAGGGCCCGGGCGGCGTCGAGGCGATCCTGGCCATGGCCCTGCAAGGGGTCGAGCTGCTGCATCAGCAATTCGCCGGGCGCGATGACTTCCAGTCGCGGCTGTGTGCCAGTGCGCTGCAAGGTCTGTTGAACGGCGATCCCGATGGTCTGGCCAAGGCCAAGAGAGCCAGCAGGATCCTCGCCAGCGGCTTGCGGCCCGTTGCCGCGCCGCGAGACCTGTAGGCGCAGAGCTTGCTCGCGAACCGCTGCAAGCGGCCATTCACCGCAAGACCGCGGCGCTTACAAAACCGTCTTCGTACCCACGGAAAGAAGTTTTTCGAGTTCTTGCGGTGAAACAGGCTTGCTGAAGTGATAGCCCTGCATTTCATCGCACAGGTTATTGCGCAGGAACCTGAGTTGATCGTCGGTTTCGACCCCCTCGGCTATGACCTTGAGATTCAGTTGATGACCCAAGGTGATCACCGCTTTGGCGATGGCTGCGTCAGCCGGATCGGTGTGGATGTCGCGGACGAACGATTTATCGATTTTCAGTCGCATGATCGGAAAGTTTTTCAGTGCACTCAGACTGGAGTAACCGGTGCCGAAGTCATCAATCGAGAGCCCGACGCCCATCTGGTTGAGTTGATTCATGGTCGCGATAGCCTGCCCGATATCCTGCATGATCAGACTTTCGGTGAGTTCCAGTTCGAGATAACGAGCTTCCAGTTTGCTTTCCTGTAATGCATGGGTGACACGCGCGATCAGATTTTTTTCCCTGAACTGACGCGCAGATACGTTCACCGAAACGGTGCTGGGCGGAAATCCTCGCAACTGCCAGTCTTTGTTCTGTTTACAGGCAGTTCGCAGCACCCAGTCGCCGATCGGCACAATCAGTCCGGTTTCTTCCGCCAGTGCGATGAAGTGTTCCGGCGTGATCAAACCCAACTGCGGGTGCTGCCAGCGAATCAATGCTTCGACCCCGATGATACGGTGTGTTTGCAGATCGACCTGCGGTTGGTACAGCAGCAGGAATTCATTACGGGCGATGGCATTTCGAAGTCCTTCCTGCATCACCAGCCGATCACGAATCCTGGCATTCAACGCTGGAGTGAAAAACTGAAAATTGTTGCGACCTTGCTCCTTGGCGAGATACATGGCGGCATCCGCGTTCATCAACAAGGTATTCGTATCATTACCATCGTGGGGAAAAGTGGAAATGCCCATGCTGCACGTTATATCGATCTGATGGGTAGCAACCATGGTTCTCTGCGAGACCGTATCCATGATTTTCTGGATCACGCCGGCAATGGTCTCTGTTTGGGTCGGTTGATCGAACAGGATGATCACGAATTCGTCGCCGCCCAACCGCACCACCGTATCGGCACGGCGTATGCACTGCTCCATTCGCCGCGCGATGATTTTCAGCAGTTCGTCGCCGACGTTGTGACCAAGACTGTCATTGATCAACTTGAAATTGTCCAGGTCGATAAAGACTATCGTGACGAAGCGAGCGTAGCGCTGGCCATGCAAAATGGCCTGGTCAAGACGATCCTTGAGCAAGGTGCGGTTGGGTAGGCCCGTCAGTATGTCGTGGTGTGCCATATACTTGATGCGCTCTTCCGCGCGCTTGTGTTCGACCGCAATGCTGGCGATTCGGAGCGCCATTTCGACGAGCTGGATATCTGGCTTGGTGGGCTCACGGCCTTGCGCTCCATACAGTGAAAGTGCGCCAAGCACCTGGCCTTCACGTGACAGGATCGGCCACGACCAGACGGTCGTGAAACCAAACGGGGCGACCAATTCGCGGTAATCGGCCCACAGTGGGTTGTCCTGGATATTGGCCACGGCGACCGGCTCGCGGCGATAGACCGCCGTGCCAAAAGAGGCGGCCCGGGGACCGATGGCAATGCCGTTGATGGCCCTGGCATAGGCCTCTGGAAGCCGCCCGGTGGAAACGTGCCGCAGGTGCAGGCCGTCATCGTCGAGCAATTGAATCGAGCCCATCGCCCCTTCGGATTGGGACTCGAGAAGCTGGGTGATGCTGTCCAGAACCTGTTCCAGCGGGGAGCCAGACGCAATCATTTCGAGTGCGCGACCTTGTTCGGCACGCAGGGATTCCGCCCGCTTGCGCGCATCAATGTCGTGTGCAAGCCAGATCGCTCCACTGCTCAAGTCGGACGGGTCAACCGCCGTCACTATGGATTCGGCCCAAAAGAAACTGTCATCGCGACGCCGGAGTCGAATGTCGATCGCGTGGGTTTTACCCACCTCGATGGCTGCTGAGATGTGCTTTCCGAGGTTTTGGAATGCTTCCTCTGAAACATGCAGCGAACGCGTCGATGAACCGATCAACTCATCGATCCGATATCCGAACATCGTTGCAAAGGTGTGATTGCAACGAACAATCCGACGGTTCTTGAGAAATGCTATACCAACTGAGGCGTTTTCGAGAATGGTCTGCTGTTCCGCCACGATACCCCGCAGATTCTCTTCGGCCTGGATACGCACCGCCGATTCCTGTCTCAACTGGGTGTTTTGCGCGGCAAGTTGCCGCTTGATTGCCTGCAACGCCAGATGCGTCTTGACCCGGGCCAAGAGTTCCTCAACCTGAAAGGGTTTGGTCAGGTAGTCGACGCCACCGGCGGCAAATCCGGCGACTTTGTCGTGGAGATCGGCCAGCGCGGTCATGAAAATCACCGGGATCTCGCGCGTCAGATCGATTGCTTTCAGGCGTCGGCAGGTTTCGAAACCGTTGATGCCCGGCATCATCACATCGAGCAGAATCAGATCGGGAATGATCAACTGGGCTCGTTTGACGGCCTCTTCGCCGCCCTGCGCGACCAGCACCTTGAAATCGTGCTCCTCCAGGAAATTAACCGCCAGCGCAAGGTTGGCCGGCGTGTCGTCGACCACCAAGACTGTCTGTTCGGCGATTTCAGGTGTCATGGGGAAATCTGTCATTCGGCCACCGGCGTGGGGTTCATGCAGGTATCAACAAGCCTTACGATAGCCTCGGACTGAAAGCCTTGTGCCAGCTTCTGCAGTTTTTCCGCGAACGGCTGATATTGCGCGTCATGCGCGGCGAGTTCGCCGGCCCACTGTTTGATGCCGCGCATGTTTCCGGCCAGAGCCAAGGCGTGCAGACGTTCCATTTCCGAGCCTGCCGGAATGACCCATGGCTCCAGACCTTGAGCGAGCGAAGGAAGCGGTTCGGCTATCGCGCCCTCGACAATCCCATCCAACTGCGGGTGCGCGGCGATTTTCTGCGGTAGATGGCCATTTTCAATGGGCTTGGTCATGGGCGCATCAACCACCGGCAGCGAGAGGTCGAACCAGAAGCTGCTGCCATCGCCAGACTGACTTTTGACGCTGATTTCACCGCCCATCAAGCGGATCAGTTGTCGACTAATGCTCAAACCCAGGCCGGTCCCACCGGAGCGACTCTGCACTTCGCCTACCTGCTCGAAAGGTTCAAAAATGGTTTGCTGCTTGTCCTGCGCGATGCCCACGCCGGTATCGCGGACCTCGAACCTCAGGCATACATCTCCTTCGGAGGGTGATAGCAAGGTGATATGCAGGCCTACATGCCCATGATCAGTGAACTTGACCGCGTTGCTGAGCAGGTTGAGCAGCACCTGGCGCAAGCGTTTGTCGTCGCCTTGCACATACCGGGGCAGATCCGGTGCGACCTCGAGGAGACAGGTGAGTCCCTTTTCCTCGCTCTTGATGCGAACGATGTCGACCACCCCCGACAGGGTATTCGGTAAATCGACGACACAGGGACAGAGCTCAAGCTTGCCGGATTCAATCTTGGCCAGATCGAGGATATCCGTAATCAACATCAGCAAATGTTCGCCACTTTGCTGGATTATGTTTACCGCGTTTGTCTGCCGTTCGCCCAGGGTGACGTCCCGCTTGAGCAACTGCCCGTAACCCAGAATGGCGCTCAGCGGGGTCCTCAACTCATGGCTCATATTGGCCAGGAACGTCGACTTGGCCCGATTGGCCCGCTGCAGCTCATTGGTGCGCTCGCGTACGCGTTCCTCAAGGCCATCGCGCGCCCGCTGCAGATCCAGATTGGCGTTGGTCAAGTCGCTGCGCGCGCGTCTCAACCCTTCGCGGGCACCGTCCAGCCCCACCGCGGCAATGCCGATCTCGGCCTGAAGCAGGTTGAAACTCTCAGTCATCCGCCCCAATTCGTCCCTTGAGTGGATTTGCAAGGGTTCGAGCGAAAAGTGGGCATGAGCCTCGTCAATATTACCCCTCCCCAACGCACTCATGGCATCGGAAAAATCCTTCAGTGTGCCGAGCGCGAGTCGCCGGGCGGATGTACTGACCCGTTCGGCCGAGTGGGCAATCATCCCCGGCAACACAATCCCGACCGTGATCGTCAGGATCGCTACCGCGACGAAGATGTCCTCCAGGGCGGTCACAAACGCTCCGTGCTGGTCGGGGATCTCGCCGATCGCCAGGATATAGCCGGCTCCGTCCATGGCGAGCACAGCCAACATCGCGCCGGTGAGTTTCACGTGCAGCGTCGGGCTGAACGGTGGCAGGCCTTGTAGCCGACGATCCTCGATCTTGCGCCAGGCGAACAACGCCGCACCGGAATAGGCCATGGCCAGCCCGAACACCACGGTCGGCAGGCCGAACTGCTCGAAACCGAAGAGCGTCGATGCTCCCCAGCCTGCCGCGGCGACAAGACCCAGGCCAATCATGCCGCGCGGCGCCCGGTATGGCCGAAGCGCGTCAGGCGCATCACGACGCAACAGCCACACGGCGACACTTGCCAGCGAAATGGCAATCAGATAATTGAAGTTCGCTGCCGCGATCAACCAAATCGGATCGCCAATCAGCAACAAGCCGATCGACACGCCGGCAGTCACCAGCGTGGCGGCCCATGGTGCATCGGTGCGGATCCGCAGCGCCAGGAACCTGGGCGCCAGTCCATCTTCGGCGAGCTGCGCCAGCGTGCGCGAAGCGCCCGCCAGCGGTTGGAGGGTACCGTGGAACATGTTGAACATCATGAACCAGATGGCCATCGCCTTCGCGGCGCTGCCGAAGATCGGCGTGAAGGTCGGGCCCAGCGTCAGGGCCAGGTCGTCGCCAAGCGACGCGGGGCCGAGCGCGCCCAGCCAGACGACGGGCAGTACCGCGAAATACACCGCCGCCATCAACGCACTGGCGAGCATCGCGCGCGGCACATTGCGATTCTGGTCGACGGTTTCGCCGACGTGACAGGTCGCCGCCTCGAATGCGGGAGCGGCGAAGCCGACCAGGTAAAGGCCCGCCATCAGCGAGGTCAGATCGCCGAACCATCCGGGGAATGGCACGCTAAGGTGAAAGTCGCTCGCCTGGTGCCAGTCGACCTGACTGGTGAGAATCGGCGCGAGGGAGGATATAAAAGCCAGCAACGCGGAAGCGGTGGCTACCGGTGTCGCCACCCGTGTGGTCCATTTGATCCCACACAGATTCACCAGCATGAAGAGTATGACCAGTGTGCAGGCGAGCTCCGTTACCGATACGTCCGGCAGATACCACTGCTTGATGGCCGACGCCGAAAAGATCGCCGTCAGTCCGCAAGTCGGAACCCAGCCCCACCAGTAGCACACGCCCGTGATGGTCGAGAGCATCGGGTTGTACGGTTTGAACGCCTCCGCGCAACTGGCGGCAATTCCGCCGACCCGATTGGGCGACATCAGCGCCAGTTCAGTCCAGCCAGGCGCGGCCGCGTAGCTGAGTAACAGGCCGACAATCAGGAGAGGTACGGCCGCGCTGCCCTGGCCGGGTATTGCGCCCTGCCCGACAAAGAGCGCCGCGATCAGGAAGAGGCTCTGGTTACTGCCCCCCATTGCCAGCGCCGTGGTGCCAATCCATCCGAGTCGCCGTGGGTGTGGATGAGGGGCTCTTGTTGCCTGTAAATCCATATCCATGGCCCCCCCAGAATTCGATTGACAGTGTTACGCGGAGCATCTGAACAGACTTGAAACCTCAAGCGCGACTAGCTCGTGTAGAATTCGGCAATGCGGCACGATTAAGCCGATTGTTGCCGGAGAGCATTTTAGGTGTAGGTGACAGGCCGCACATATGCAAGATGGAACATCGCAGCGCCACCCCAATCTAATGCGTCGACGTGCCGATCCTGTTGCACAATCGGTTCATGCACACCGCCCCCACTACCGCGAGAATGATCGGCACCAGGAAATCGTGGTCGATCCGGGTGAACTCCGCCACCAGTACAATAGCGGTGATCGGCATGCTCATGGACGCCCCCAGGAACGCCGCCGCGCCGACAATGGCGAAGGCCCCCAGCGCTATACCTGGCCAGGCCAGGCTCCATAACCCACCCAGCAGAATAGCCATCAACGCCCCGATCGCCAATGCGGGCGTCAGCAACCCGCCTTCGGCCCCTGCACGCAAGCTGCCGCAGGTCACCAGCAGCTTGGCTAGCAACAGGGCCGCCGCCAGCCCCAGGCCCAATTCACCGTCAAAGCCCAACTGCGCCGGCCCTTTACCGTTGCCCAACACCTGGGGTAGATAGACCGCCACGCAGCCGATCAGGGTGAAATTGATCAGGGACAACACTGGCAGGTGCCAGCCACGGGCGGCATGCAAGCGGGCTCGGCCAGTCAACTGCACGAAAGCATAGGCGGCGCCCCCGAAGAGCGGCCCGGCCAGCACCGACCAGACCAGCAGCCCGGGTGTCAGTGCCAGGCTCGGCACCACGTATTGCACCTGCGCGCCCAATCCGACCCAAGCCACGGCGGCGGCAATGGCTGACGTTGCCAGGGCCATGGTCGCCGCCGGCCAACTGAAGACCACCATCAGCCCTTCCAGGGCGAACACCGCACCGCCCAACGGCACGTTGTATACCGCCGCCAAGCCGGCCCCCGCACCACAGGCAATCAGCAATCGGTGGGTCTCGGGGGCCAGTCGTGCCTTGCGCGATAACCAGGCCCCCAGCAAGGCGCCAATCTCGCGCGGTGCGACTTCACGGCCCAGCGGTGAGCCCAGGGCAACGGTGATGATCTGTAGCAGCGCATGGCACAGGGTGGTCCCAGGCGGCATTGTCGGTGCATCGGCCGAGACAGCTTTGCGGATGCCGACCAATGGCCGACCGAACCGGTAGATCGCCCACCAGCCCAGGCCCGCCACCACGCCGCAGAGCATCAAGACCAGGATCCGCCGCGAGGTCGAAGCGCTGCTCACGCCGATCAGGAAGCTTTCATGATTGCTGAGGCTGTCCTGTCCGTAGCCATACGCCAGGTGCTGGACCGCGTGCAACAACATCGCCAGCAACATGCCACCCAGGCCGGCACCGATACCGGTCAGGATCACCACCAGGGCAAGGACGAATAAAGCGCGGAATCTGGAGCGAGCGTTGACTTCCGTGGGTAGTGCAGGTTCCAGCAAGGCCATTCGAGACTCCACGAGGTCAGGTGCACAACGACCGGAGGCCGCACGTCGGAAGTAATTATGTCGCCTGCGACGAAATCTGCCCATCCCGACGCGGCGTTACCGGCGCAGGTCGAATCCCCCTCTACCACACAGCGATATGAGAATCGGTACGCGGTTCGGTACCGCCACACAACACACCGCTGAGCGGGTCGCGCAGGATGATCTGACCACGCCCATACTCGGTCAAATCACAGGCGATTTGCACCTGGTGACCGCGCCGTGCCAGGGCCGTCGCCAGGTCCCGTGAAGCGCCCTGCTCGATGCCGACCTTCATCTCCCCCAGCCACTGCCAGCGTGGCGCATCCAGGGCGGCCTGGGGGTTGAGGCCGAAGTCGACCAGGTTCATCACCATCTGCACATGACCCTGCGGCTGCATGTAACCGCCCATCACGCCGAACGGGCCGAGGGGTTCGCTGCCCTGGCTGAGAAAACCGGGAATGATGGTGTGATAGGTCTTCTTGCCAGGTGCCAGGCAGTTGGCGTGGCTCGGCTCGAGGCTGAATTCCTGTCCGCGGTTCTGCAAGGCGATACCGCTGTCGGGCAGCACCACGCCGGAGCCGAAGCCGTGGTAGTTGCTCTGGATAAACGAGACCATATTGCCTTCGGCATCGGCACTGGCCAGGTACACCGTGCCGCTGGCATGGGGATCGCCAGGCTTGGGCGGTTGCGCCTGCTCGCCGATCTGCCCGCGGCGCCGGGCGCTGTAGTCGTCGCTGAGCAAGTCCGCCACCGCCATCCGCATATGCAACGGATCGGTGATGTAGTGCAGGCCATCACTGTAGGCCAGCTTCATGGCTTCCAACTGGCGGTGCCAGGTCTGTTGGCTGTCGCGGTGATCGAAACGGAAGCCTTCGAGGATCTTCAACGCCATCAGTGCCACCAGGCCCTGGCCGCTCGGGGGGATTTCCCAGACGTCATAGCCGCGGTAGTTGATATGGATCGGTTCGACCCACTGCGCGCGATAACCTTGCAGGTCGCTGCTGCGCAGGTAACCGCCGGTGGCGCGGGAATGGGCATCCAGGCGCGCGGCCAGTTCGCCGCGATACAGGCTTTCGCAAGTCGTCGCCGCCAGCTCTTCGAGGGTCCGGGCCTGGGCCGGGTTGCGGAACAGCTCACCGGCCTGGGGCGCGCGGCCCTCGATCAGGAAGGTTTCGAACCAGGCTTCGAGCACGGCGTCGCGCTGCGCAGCGAACTCGGCCAGGGCCTGCTGCCATTTGTAGGCGATGACCGGGGATACCGGGAAGCCCTCGCGTGCCAGGCTGATGGCCGGCTGCAACAGGTCGGCAAAGGGCAGCTTGCCAAAGCGTTTCGACAACTCGGCCCAGGCCGACGGGCAACCCGGTACGGTCACCGGTGTCCAGCCATAGAGCGGCATCTGCGCATGTCCCGCCGCCTTGACCTCGTCGATGCTCAACGCCGCCGGGGCCTGGCCGTTGCCATTGAGGCCGTGCAGTTTGCCTTGGCACCAGACCAGCGCGAAGGCGTCCCCGCCGAGGCCGCAGCCGGTGGGCTCGACCACCGTCAGCGCCGCCGCCGTGGCGATGGCAGCGTCAATGGCATTGCCGCCCTGGCGCATGATCTCGATACCGGCTTCGGCGGCCAGGGGTTGCGAGGCCGCCACCATGCCACGGCGGGCAAACACGCTCTGGCGCTGCGACGGATAAGGGTATTGGTGGGCAGAAAATTTCAACATGGCAAAGGCTCTTCCAAACAAGGGTTGGTTTTACAACACACGGCTGAGAAAGGCTTGGGTACGCGGGTGCGCCGGCCGACTGAAGATCTGCTGCACGGCCTTGCCCAGTTGCGGATCGTCCTTGCGCATCCCCAGGCCGGTGAGAATCCGGCTGAAGGCCGGCACGCCCTCCTCGAACAGGTCGGGCGCCATGGCGGCGTAGTAACCGGCGGTTTCCACGGTGGTCCCGTAGGCATCCACCTGGCTGATACGCAGGGCCTGGAAGGCATCGGTATCGGTGTTATAGACCACCAGCTTCATCGGCGGTTGGCCGGTCTTGGCCAGCGTGTCGTTCTCGGCGTCGAGCAGGGTCTTGATCGTCGAGCCGTTGAGCACCGCCACCTTGTGCCCGGAGAGATCGTCCAGGGTCTTGATATGTTTGGGGTTGCCCTTGGGCACCACCACCGACTGACTGGAATACATGTAGTTGACGATGTCGATCACCTCTCGCCGTTCGGGCTTGTCGAACAGTTGGTCGACGATCAGGTCGCACTGTTGGGCCAGCAGCGCCGGGAGCAGTCCGGAAAACGGAATGACCCGCCACTCGACTTTCTTGCCCCCCAGGCGTTTGGCGATTTCCAGGCCCAGGTCAACGGTCAGGCCCTTGGGCTTCTGAGCTTCGTCGAACGACACCAGCGGGGGTGAATCCATCCCTGAGCAATAGGTCAGTTTCTCGACCTTCTGCAATCGCTCCGGGACCTGGGGCGCGGCGAGCACCCCCTGTACCAGCAGCCCCAGGGATACAGCAGCAAGCAACACGCGGCGTTTATGCATGACCAGACACTCCAGTTCGTCAATAACGGGGGCAGTACTCGAAGTCAAAACACGGCCGGGCTTGAACCCGGTTCTATTTTTCCGATTGCAGAAAGCTGATCAGCGCGGGCACCGTGCCTTCGATGTGTTCGCGCACCACGGTTTCGGCCCGCGCGGCATCGCCCAGGCGAATCGCATCGAGGATCACCGCGTGTTCCTGGCGGGCGCTCAAGGGCTTTTCGCTGTGTTGCAGCCACAGGCGCATGGGCGCCTCGATCAGCGAATACAGGGCCGAGATCTGCTTCATCAGCCGTGGCCGGCCGCTGAGGCTGCACAGGTATTCATGGAAGGCCCGATGGCGACTGACCCACTCGGCGCTGTCGTCGCGGTAGTCGTCCATCCCGTCGAGCATGCGCTCCAGGGCCGCCAGTTGCCGTTCACCAATCCTCGGCACGGCCACACGGATCGCCAGGCCTTCGAGGGCACTGCGCATATCGAAGACTTCCTGCAGTTCGTCGAACTCCAGGCCGCTGACAATCGCCCCGCGATTGGGCCGCAAGGTCACCAGGCCCTGGGCGTCCAGGCGGCGAAAGGCCTCGCGCACCGGCATCCGGCTCATGCCAATCTCACTGGCGATGTCCTCGGCGACCAGCCGCTCACCTTTGCGGTAGCGACCCCGACAGATCGCTTCCAGCAGAAAGGTATAAGCCTCCTCCTCGGCGGTCTGGGGCTGACGGTCAACGTAAACGGGGGCGAATTGCATGGGTCGGCACCTTTGTCTTTTTGTATCCAATTATCCATGGATACAAAAAGGCATAAGTCATGCCAGTTTCCTGAGCATGAACTCAAGGCGTTGACAGGCATGAGCTTTCGCCGGAAACCGGCGCTTTCAGGAGGGGATGGCGTGACCGCCGACTGCTACAAAAGCGCGCAGTAACGCGCCAAAAAGGTGAAGCAAGGTGTCCCGGTAACACCTCGCCTACACAACACGTGGGGGCAGTCGGCACATCGCGAGGACAAAGACGCTCAGTGTTTCAACGAAGCGCTGATCCAGTTTTTCAGGTCAGCGACTTCCAGCGCGCTGATGGTGTGTCCGACACCGGGATAGGAGTGAAACTGCGGCGCGATGGACAGGCCCTGCAATACACCCAAGGCCTCGGTCGCACCGACGTAAGGCACCTGCGGATCGGCGGTGCCGTGACCGATAAAGACCTGCAGTCCGGCGTACTTCGGCCCGCCCTTGAGCTCGGCGCGCAGCACCGGCAGCAGCCGGCCACTGAGGGGGGCGATACCGCGCAGCAACTCGGGATGCCGCAGTGCAACCTCATAGGTCATCATCGCACCCTGGCTGAAGCCCACCAGGAACACCTTGCCAGGCCGGGTATGGTATTTCTCGGTGACCCGGGCGATAAAGTCGCTGATGGCCGCGGTGCTCAGGCGCAGATCGTCGCTTTCGCCGTCGTACTGCGGCGCCCCGCTCTTCTGGTGAAACCACTGGTAGCCCCCCTGCTTCACTTCCAGGCGGCCACGCACCGAGAGCACGGTGTAGTTGGTCGGCAGATCGTCCTTGATCCCGAACAGATCGTCCTCGTTGCTGCCATAACCGTGCAGGAAGATGACCAATGGCTGGTCGCGGGTATCGGCACTGGCCTGCGCCTGGTAAGTCAGCGGCATATCGGCAAGCAGTTCGGCCTGTGCCGTCGACGCGGTGAACGCCAACAGCAAGGCCAGGGCCAGGGGTTTGAGCATGGTCAGTGTTCTCCGGGCGATCAGTGGGCGCCAAGCTTAACATTGACGCCCCAACGAACCACTCAGTTCGCGGGAACGCCCTGTTCCCAGGCTTTCCAGTTACCGAGGATCGCCTGCACCAACGGGTTGCCCGCCCGGTACAGGTTCTCCAGGGCCGGGACAAAGCCGCCCTGGTCGGTGTACTTCAGCAGGTTGTCGACCTCGCTATAGCCGGGATACGGTCGGTCGAAATCGGAGCCGGCACGCACCACCGCCAGGCGGTTGATATCCACCCGCCCGGCCTTGCTCGCGCGGAGCAAGGCTTCGTAGGTGGAGTTGTCTTCCTGCTGGGTGGTGCAGTAGAGGCCCTGGTTATCCGTCAGCAAGCGGGTCCAGACCTCGGCCCGCTCACTCAGGCGCGTCCCGGAAAACCAGGTATTGCCCGCCAGGGTATCGCATTGGGTCACGAGCGGAGGCTGGTTGGCCGGCGCATACGGGTATTTGACCCGCCAGGCCGCGGATTCCTTGCTTTCGCTCAAGCTCACCTGCCGCGACAGGGCAAAGGCCTTGGCCTGCAACTTGGGGTTGAGCTCGAAGACTTCGGTCTTGTAGTCCAGCGGCGGCTTTTCGTTCGGGCCACGGGTGTTGATGCCGATATAGCCGCTGGGCCAGTCTTTCGGTGCATCCCGCGAATCCAGTTCCCACTGGGTGCCGAACTCCACCAGGTAGTGGGCCCAGGCTGCCGTACCGAGGGTGCCTTGGTGCGGGTTGATCCCGGCAATACCGGCAATCAGGAAATACGACTGGTGCAGGTCGAACTGCGGCGACAACGCCAGGGCCAGGGTCGAGGCCGCCGCGTTGGTCTGGCCCATGCCGGTCACCAGCAGGCAGGTGTCCTGGTCATTGCAGCGAATGTTCGGGTACTCGGCGCTGAGGCCCGGCACCGCAACTTCATGCTTGAGTGCCAGACGCTCGATCCAGGCCTGCGCTTCCGGCGCGAACATGGTGATGAGCATGACCTTGGGCTTGATCGGCGATGCCGCTGCGGCCCAGGCCAACTGTCCGCCCAGGCTGCCGAGCAGCACGCCGGCGATGAGCGAATGACGAGTCACAGCGCGCATGAACGCTCCTATCAACGAATGGCTAGCCGACACCGGCGTAATAATCCCAGCCAAGCCAGCCCCCAGACGGTTCAAAGCGCCTGGAGACGCTCGACAATCTGGTTCTTCACTTTCAGTCGCCGTTCCTTCAGCGTTCGCAACGGATCATCCGCCGTCTGGGCGGACTCGGCCGCCAGCACTTCCTTGTCGATGTCATCGTACTGATCAAGCAGTTGGTTGAGCCTGGGATCCTTGCGCCTGTGCTGCGCAAGCGCCTCTTTGTTCAACTTCAGGTCCGCGAGCAAATCGTGCTTGACCGGCATATCGTCACCTCTTGGTTCTGTGGGCAATACAGGAAATTCCAGAGCCGCCCCTTCATGAAAGGTTCAAGGCGATGCATCCCTAAGCAATAGCACGCCCTGGCCGACCTTGCCTCAAAGCTTCGCTTTACGCCGACGGACCCACAGCGCCGCCAACCCGCCCAGTACCGCCAGAACGCCAACCACCAGCACCACCTTGTAGGGCCGCAAGGCCGAACGCACTGCATTCAACGGTTGGGTCAGGTAACGCCTGTTGGCCTGGTCAAAGTTCGGTTCCTGACACTGCTGGCCAAAATTCGTCGCCCAACTCACGTACGGGCCTTGCTCGACATAACGCTGGTAATACTGGATTTCTTCATCGCTGCCGGCAACCCAACCGGCCGCCTTGCACAACACGGCGGCAAAGGCCTGACTGCTGTGGGGCAACTGGTCGGCGGCCTGATTGGCCAGGTCCGCGGCGACCCAGCGATAGTGATAACGCCGGTCGGGCTTGGCCGCGGAAGCCTGCTGCCGTTGGATTTCCGCGGTTTCGAGAAACGGTGCCGGCTGCATCGGGGGCGCGCCCAGGCTGTAGTAACCGTCCAGGGAGCGGTAATCCGGCGCCATCTCGTAGCCGAGGATTTCCATGCCCGATTTGCGCGCCAGGGTAGCGGCGGCAAACAACGCTTCGGCACGCCCGGTGGCGGTCCAACGCGACACGGCCTGCTGGCGGTCGCGGCCATAATCCCGCGCCGTGGCCTTTAATTCGGGGTTGTCGAAATACCCCGGCGCTGCATCGTAGCGCCCTTCGCGCAACAGGCGCCGGCCCAGCAGTTCACGCAGCTCCGGGCGTCGAACGTAGCTGTCCTTGTCCTCGGGTTTGGGCGTCAGCGCAGGCACATGGGCATCGACATAGGCTTTCAGTTCGTCGAGCGTCAGCACCCGCTCGGCCACGGTCGCGGCATCCATCCAATAGAGGCCCTGGCTGCGGTAAAGCTGGTCGAACGCTTGCAGGTAGTCGCCACGGTCCAGCGCCAGGATCGCGCTTTCAGCCTGGACCCGGCAACCGGGCTGGATGCTTTCGAAGCTCCAGTCCGGCGTACGCCGCGGCCCCCAGACTTCGTCCTTGGGAAACGCCTGGGCCGCCTTGGCATAAGCGGCCGCGGCCTGCACCTTGTCGCCGTCGCGCAACGCCAGCTTGGCCCGCACCCACCACGCCAGGCCGCCATCACCGGCGTGTTCGAGAAAAGCCTTGGCCCCCGCGTAGTCAGCCTTCTGGTAACTCAGGGCGGCCAGGCGATCGGCGTTGTCCAGGCTACCAGCGACACTGGCCAGCAAGACCTTGGACAGGCGCTGCTGCTCCTCGGGCTGCTCATCGAAGAACCAGCCGACCCGGCTCAACACATAAGCGGTCAACAACGCCTGGACGTTTTTCTCCTTGAGCAAGACGCTCAATTCGTTATCCGGTAACCGCGCCAACTCGCCGGCGATCTGCTTGAGCGAGGTGTAACCGCTGTTGGAACCCAACCGGCTCTGGCTGGCGTATAGCGCGATGGCCGTGTTCCAGTCATTGTCGAACCTGGCCAGCAGGGCTTCTTCGCCAAGGCTGGCAACTCCCAGTTCCAGGGGATCGCTGAAATCCCCCGCGCTCAGCGCCCGCGTCTGCTGGAACGCAAGCCGGGCCTGGGCTTGTAACTCAGTGCTGGTGACGACTGGCGCGGCGTTGTCCGCCGGGGTGTCGACACCCGCTTCGGCCTGGGCGCCAAGGGCGATCAACGCCCGCCCCAGCGAATACGCGGCCCAGGTGCTGCGCAACTTGCGCTGGTCGGCCGGCAAGGCCAGGACCTGGCGGAAATATTCCGCCGCCCGCTGCGCATCACCGGCCTGGAAGGCAACGGCACCGGCGATATACAAGCGCAGTTCGGCCGGCAGGCTCGCGCCCTGGGTTTCGACCTGCTGCGGGTCCGGCAGGCTGCGTAGGCGCGTCACCTCGGCCCGCAGGTTTTCCGGCAGCTCGCTGGCCTCCACCTTGTCGCGTTGCTCGCGATAGGGTTTGCTGTTGTCGTCGCTGTCCCAATAGGGCGTCAGGGTGGCTTCGGTCGCCGGTTTCAGGCCGGCAATGGCTTCGCCGAGACGATTGACCTCAAAGGCGAAGTTGGTTTCCGGCAGATCGGCCAGGGACTGGGCACGATCATCCAGCAGGCGCAGGGGGAAGTCCGGACCGCAGGCCAGTGCCGGGAGCGGCAGACTGAGGGACAGGCACAGCAGGTGCCGAGGCCAGTTACGGGTAGACATTCCAAGCTCCTTGATCGATTCGGGTACAGCGCGCCCAGCCGAGCGCACGTTGACCGCCAGCGGCGATGCGCGCGCTGGACTGGCGGGTAAAAATGAGCTGCTTCGGGGTTTGCTGCAAGGTATAGCCATTGAGCCCGTCGACGCCATCACACTGCTCGGCGTTCAACTCCACCCGTGCCGGTAGCGGCCGGTCGAGATTGCCGGCATTGCCCAAGCGTATGTCGTAGCGACCGTCGTCGGCCGACAGTTCAATCTGCCATTGACTTGAGAGCGTCTCGCCACGGGCCACCGCGCGCAAGGTCGTCAGGCTCCAGGCGCGGCGGTCACCGGGCAGCGGCAGGCGAAACCAGATCAGCCCGGCCAGGTGCGCCGGCGGTTTGGCCCGCAGTTGTTGGGCCAGGGTCGCCAGTTGTTGCGGGTCGGCCAGCAGCTCGCGGCGCTCACCGCCACGCTTCAGCACCACTTCGCTTTCGACCACGGGGCCGCCCTGATCGTCCGGCAGCAAGGCGACGCCATAGGCCGGCAGCGCCAGGTAAAACGCTTTGTCGCTGATGCGGCCCCAACGTTCGGCCCAGTCCCTGGCTTGTCCTGGGTTGAACAGCCCGAGCCTCGGGTTGCTCACCGCATGCACCTGCAACACGCTGCTGTCGACCGCCTGCAACAAGGCCGGCAGCTGCGGACTGTCTAGCCAGGCCGGCAATGCCGTGATGCTCAGTTTCAAGGTAGGCGGCAACAGGCCACGCAGCTTGACCAGGAAATCGGTATAGCCCGGTAGCCGGGCGCTGCCGCTGTCATAGTCGATTTCCAACCCGACTGGCATCACACCGCCCACTTGCCAATCAGCCAGCAGCTTCAAGATCTGCGTGCGCGCCAGGTCCAGATCCAGGGCCGGAAGCTGGCCATCGAGGCGGATCACCGCAATCACCGGGCGACCATCGGCCTTGAGCTGCACCAGGTCCACCCGCGCCCTGCTCCACCCGGCCTTGGGCTGGGCCTGGAGGGCCAGCACCCGCAAGGTCGAGAAATCCGCCCGGCTCTGAGCCAGGGCCTGTTCATGGGCCGGCCGCCACTGGCGCTGCCAGATGTAGAGCTGTTGGTCGAGGGCCGCTGGCGGTTGCGGCTGGCAGCCGCTGAACAGCAAGAGCAGGCCAAGGGAAACCAGCCTGCGGGCAGAAGAAATCACGGACATACGAGCCTTTAGTGAACGCGACGGACCTGTTTCGCCGGCATCTTACCTCAACCAGCACAGCCGTTTCAGAGACTCGCCAATGGCAGCGAACCCGCCGCCCGCTCGAACAGCACCCGCAAGCCGGCGTCGTGGGCACTCAACGAACGCAGCGTGGTGAACGTCGCCGTGGCCAGCCCACGTGGCACCTTCACCTGTGACCCGGCTTGAAAGCCGACACGTCGATGCAGGTTGCGCAGGGTCAGGATCGCCAGGCCAATGGAGTACAAACAGAAGAACCTCAAACCGGGATGCTCGGGCGCAATCAGCAGTGTGTAATCAAAGGCCCGGCGTAGATGGGCGTGGGCGATGCCGATCAGTTCCGTCAGCGCCTGCGCATAGCCAGGCTGCGTACTCGCCTGCAATGACAGCAAGCACACGCCATGTCGCGCAAACAGGTCCTGTGGCAACCAGCAAACACCACGCCGACGATCCTCCCATTGGTCCTTGAGGATATTGGTCAGTTGCAAGCCCTCGCCAAACGACACCGCCAGTGCCGACATCCGTTCCTGATGAACCGCCAGTTCCGGCGCGAAGTCGACGAACAAGTCGGTGAACATTTCGCCGACCACACCGGCGACGCAGTAACAGTAGCGTTTGAGCTCAGCCAAGGTCGCCAACCCCTGTAAACCGGCGACACGCTGGAAGTCACTCATGCCGGGGCACATCACCGTCAGGCACTGCACAATGGCCGTCTGCTGGGGATTGTCGAGTGTCCGAAAGACCTCCAGTACCCGTGGCAACTGGCTCAACAACGCCCGCTCCGCCGGCGAACTGGCCTCGGAAAGCAAGAGAGTCAGCTCAGCGCAGAACGGTTGGGCATCGATCTCACCACGGACCGCCTGGATATAGGCCGCTTCATACCGCTGTTTGTCGGCAATCGACAGCGCCGGCTCGTCTTCAATGGTGTCGGCGATCCGACAGAGCAGATAGGCGGTGGTCATGGCGGTGTTCAACGGCGCCGGCAATTGCGGGATGGTGAGGGCAAAAGAACGAGACACCTGAGGGAAAATCGCCTCCTGATAACCGAGGGCGCTCTGCGGTGCCAATGCTCCGGCTGTGTGGCTAAAGGGCATGGTCAGGCTCGTTGAATAAAAGAAAATCGCTTGGGGCGCGTGCATCTTAAAGGCTGGAAAGCAGCGACAAGATACCGTCTTGCAACCGATTGTTATAACGAGCCGGCGCCCACAGCAGAAAATATTCATCGCGACCGTCGCTGGCGTTGCTGCCTGAGAGCCAAACCGACAGCCCGCGACGCCTCACTTGCCGGTCAAATTGCCCCCCTGCCAGCCGCCGCCAAGGCTCTGGATCAACGCCACACTGCCCTGGGTCAGTTGGCCCTGGGTGTCACGCAGGCTCTGCTCGGTCTGCAACAGGATCAGTTGCTGGGTCAACACGCCCTGCAGGCTGACCGTCCCAGCCTTTTGCTGAGCCTGCTGGCTGCCGAACAGTTGCTGGTTGCGCTGGTAGATCTGCTGGTAGGCCTGGGCCTGGGTTTGCAGGTGATTGAGCGCCGAGAGATTGTCTTCGACGTTCTGCAAGGCACCGAGCACCGTGCCGCGATAGTTGGCGACTTCCTCGTCATAGCTGGCTTCGGCCGCCTTGACCGCCGCCGTGCGCGCACCACCGTCGAACAGGGTTTCGGCCAGCGCCGGGCCAACGCTCCAGATCCGGTTCGGCAACGAGAACAGGCCGCCCAGTGCGCTGCCGGTGTAGCCGACCTGGGCCGTCAGGTCGAGATTGGGATAGAACGCCGCCTTGGCGACGCCGATTTTCGCATTGGCCGCGGCCACCGAACGCTCGGCGGCGACTACGTCCGGACGCCGTTGCAACAACCCCGACGGCAGACTCAGCGGGGTGGCCGGCAGGTTGAAGGCAAAACTGTCGAGCGGCGCCAGGCTGAACTGCGCCGGCGCCACGCCCACCAGCACCGCCAGGGCATGCTCGAATTGCTCACGCGAACGCTGTGAGGTCTGCAAGGCGGCCACCACGCTGGTCAATTGGTCCTGGGCCACCAGCAACTGATCGTTGGACGCGGTGCCCTGGGTGTATTCGGTCTGGATCATGTCCAGCAATTGCTGGTTGATGCGCTGTTGCTGCTCCAGCAAGCGGATATCCATATCCAGTTGGCGGACGCCGAAGTAATTGCTGGCGACACTGCCACCGATGGACAGGCGGACCCCGGCCAACAACGCATCGGAGGCCTGGGCCGAGGCCTGGCTGGACTCGATGCCACGGCGGACCAGGCCCCACAGGTCCGGCTCCCAACTGGCGCCAAGGGTAGCGCTGACACTCTGCTCGACCCGGCTACCCGAGGTACTTGAAGTGTTTGAGGTACTGCCGCTGCTGCTCTTGAGCACCCCGCGGGAACCGGACAATCCGGCGGACACCGTCGGCCAGAGCCCGGCCCGGCTGGAAGCGACCTGCGCCTGCGCCAGCCGGTAAGCCGCCTCGGCAGCGACAATCGACTGATTGGCCTTGGCTGCGCGGGTCATCAGGTCGTTGAGGAGCGGATCGTGGTAATCCAGCCACCACTGGCTGTCCAGTGCGCCCTGGGGGTTGGCCACCGCTCGCTGCCATTGCGCGCCTTCCTTGAAGCCCTGCGGCAACTCGAGCGGCGGTTTCCGGTAATCCGGCCCAAGCAGGCAGCCGCTCATGCTCAAGCTGAATAGCAGGACCAGCCAGGGCGCGCGTTGACCCATCATCATTGTTCAAGACTCCTTGCCGCGCCGACGCAGTCGCTCGGAAGCGCTGTCCAGCCACAGATAGATAACCGGCGTGGTGTACAGCGTCAGCAATTGGCTGAGCAGCAACCCACCGATAATGGAAATCCCCAGCGGCCGGCGCAACTCCGAACCGTAGCCACTGCCCAGGACCAGCGGCAAGGCCCCGAGCATGGCCGCCAGGGTGGTCATCATGATCGGCCGGAAGCGGATCAGGCAGGCCCGGTGAATCGCCTCGCGGGCGCTGCGCCCGTGCTGGACCCGCTCGGTAATGGCGAAGTCGATCATCATGATGGCGTTCTTCTTGACGATCCCGATCAGCAGGATCACCCCCACCAGGGCAATGATCGACAGCTCGGTGCCGGTCAGCAACAAGGCGATCAGGGCCCCAACACCGGCCGACGGCAGGGTCGAGAGGATCGTCAGCGGGTGCATCAGGTTCTCGTAGAGCATGCCCAGCACGATATACACCGACAGCAGCGCGGCAACGATCAGCAGCGGCTCGCTGGCCACCGACGACTGGAACACCTGGGCCGTGCCGGCGAATTGCCCGACCACGCTGGCCGGCATGCGCAACTGGGTCACGGCGTCTTCCACCAGCACCGTGGCCTGGCCGATGGCAATACCCGGCGCCAGGTTGAACGAGGCCGTCACCGCCGGAAAGGTGCCCTGGTGGGCAATGGAAATCGCCGTGCGCTGAATGCCGGTATCCGACAGCGCCGCCAGCGGCACCAGTGTCCGGCCACTGGCCGGCAGCGTTGCGGTGCTTGCCGTCTGGCTGGAACTCAGCGGCCCGGTGGGGACATAGATCGACTTGAGGGTCTGCGGATCGGTCCAGTACGGCGGCGCCACTTCCATCACCACATGGTATTGGTTGGCCGACCTGTAGATGGTCGAGACCTGGCGTTGGCCGAACGCGTCGTAGAGGGTCTGGTCGATATTGCCGATAACGACCCCCAGGCGCGCGGCGCTATCGCGATTGATGCTGATATTGGCCAGCAGGCTGTTGTCCTGCTGGTCGGTGTTGATATCGGCCAGCTGCGGCAAGGTGTGCAGCACGGCGACGACCTTGGGCACCCATTCATCCAGGGTATCCTGGTCATCGGCGGTCAGGGTGTACTGGTATTGCGCCCCGCTCTGCCGCCCGCCGACGGTGATGTCCTGGGCCGATTGCAGGTACAGCCGGGTCCCCGGCAGGTCACCGAGGGCCTTGCGCACCTGGGCGATCACCTGGTCGGCGCTGTCCTTGCGCTCGCCGATCGGCTTGAGTGCAATAAACAACTGGCCGCTGTTGATCGCCCCGCCGCCACCGCCACCGCCGCCGATAAAACCACCGACGGTCTGCACATTCGGGTTCTTCGACACGGTCTGGTTGATCTTGCTGAACGCCTCCTGCATCGCCGCATAGGAAATACTTTGCGGGGCGATGATGCTGCCCTGCAGCCGCCCGGTGTCCTCCTGGGGAAAGAAGCCCTTGGGCACCAGCACATAGAGCACGCCGGCGAGGATAATGACCAGCACGGTCAATAGCCCCATCAGGGCCGAATGCTCGACGACCCAGACCAGGGTACGGTCATAGAACCGATGGAAACTCGAGTCCGGGTACTCGTGATCGGCACCCGTCGCCTGGCTCGGCCGCAGCAGGATGCTGGACAGCATCGGGGTCACGGTCAGGGAGATCAGCATCGAGATCAGGATCGCCACCGACAGCGTGATGGAGAATTCGCGGAACAGGCGCCCGACGATACCGCCCATCATCAGCAAGGGGATGAACACCGCGATCAGCGACACACTGATGCTCAGCACCGTGAAGCCGACTTCCCGCGCCCCGGTCAGTGCCGCCTGCAGGCGGCTCTCGCCGCGCTCCAGGTGGCGCATGATGTTTTCCACGATAACGATCGCATCGTCCACCACGAAACCGGTGGAAATGGTCAGCGCCATCAGCGACAGGTTGTTCAGGCTGTAACCGAGGAAATACATGGTGCCAAAGGTACCGAGCAACGACAGCGGCACGACGATGGCCGGCACCAGGGTGCTGCGCCAGTCGCGGAAGAAACCGAAGGTCACCAGGGTCACCAGGAGAATCGACGCCAGCAGGGAGACTTCCACATCGTGCAACGACGCGCGGATGGTGGTGGTGCGGTCGAGCAGGATATTGAGCTTGATCGAGGCCGGGATCGAGTTCTGCAGGAACGGCAACGAGGCCTTGACCGCATCCACCGTCTCGATGACGTTGGCCCCCGGCTGCTTGAACACCACCAGCAGCACCGCCGGCCGACCATTGGAGAGGCCGAAGTTACGCAGGTCCTCGACATCCTCGCGGACGTAACCCAGGTCGGCGATATGCACCACGTCACCGTTGTTCTGCTTGACCACCAGTGGCGCGTAATCCTCGGGCTTGAACAGCATGTCGTTGGCGCCGATGCCGTAGGAGCGATCGCCGATGGACAACGCGCCTTTGGGCAGGTTGGCGTTTGAGGAGCCGATCGCCGCGCGAACCTGCTCCAGGCTGACACCGTAATGGTTGAGGCGGTCCGGGTTGAGTTCGATGCGTACCGCCGGCAACGCGCCACCGCCAACGGTGACATCGCCAACCCCACGGGTTTGCAGCAGTTTCTGCTCCAGCAAGGTCGAAGCCACGTCATACATCTGACCCGGCGTGGCGCTGTCGGAGGTCAGGCTGATGATCATGATCGGCGAATCCGCCGGGTTGACCTTGCGGTAGGTCGGATTCCCCGACAGATCGCTGGGCAGGCTGCTGCGGGCAGCGTTGATCGCGGCCTGGACATCGCGGGCGGCGCCGTCGATATTGCGGCTCAGGTCGAATTGCAGATTGATGCGGGTCGAGCCCAGGTTGCTCGACGAGGTCATCTGGGTCACCCCGGCGATTTGCCCGAACTGTCGTTCCAGCGGCGTGGCCACCGAGGTGGCGACGGTTTCCGGATTGGCGCCCGGCAACGAGGCGCGCACGCTGATGGTCGGGAAGTCGACTTGCGGTAATGGCGCCACCGGCAACAACAGGAACGCCAGCCAGCCGAACAGGGCCAGGCCGACCGCCAGCAGGAAGGTTGCAATCGGGCGCTGGATAAACGGTGCGCTGATGTTCATCGGCATCAGCCCTCAGTCTCGGTTTGACGCGTGCCGAAACGACCTTCGAGCTGGTTCATCGCGAGGAAAATCACCGGTGTGGAAAACAGTGTCAGCAACTGGCTGAGCAACAACCCGCCGATGATCGCGATACCCAGCGGATGACGCAGCTCCGAGCCAATGCCGGTGCCCAACGCCAACGGCACCGCGCCGAACAGCGAGGCCATGGAGGTCATCAGGATTGGCCGGAAACGCAGCTCCGCGGCCTTGCGAATCGCCGCCACCGGGTCGAGTCCGTCCTTGCGCTGCAACTCCAGGGCGAAGTCGACCATCATGATGCCGTTCTTCATGACGATGCCGATCAACAGCACAATGCCGATCAGGCCGATGATATCGAACTGGGTGCCGGTGACCAGCAACGCCAGCAAAGCGCCGAGGGCCGCCGAGAGCAAGGTCGAGAGGATGGTCACCGGGTGCACGAAGCTCTCGTAGAGAATCCCGAGCATCAGGTAGACCACGACAATCGCAGCCACCACCAGGAATATCTGGTTCGACAACGAGGATTGGAAGGTCGCGGCGGCACCCTCCAGGTTGGCCTGCACCGTCAGCGGCAGGCCGAGGTCTTTTTCAATCTGATCCAGACGCGTCACCGCCGCGCCCAGGGTCTGGCCAGGGGCCAGGTTGAAGGAAATGTCGGCATAGGGGAACTGGCCCAGCCGGTTGATGGTGATGGGCGTACGGATCACCTGCTGGGTCGCCATGCTCGCCAGGGACGTCACCGTGCCGCTGCCGGTGGTGACATAGAGCCCGGTCAGCAGATCGGCGATATTGCGCGGCGGCCGGTCGGTGGCCATCACCACGTGATACTGGTTGAGCTGGGTGTAGATGGTCGACACCTGGCGCTGACCAAAGGCGTCGTACAGCACGTTATCGATGGCCTGGGGCGTCACGCCGAGCCGGGAAGCGGTGGCACGGTCGATGTTGATCTGGATCTGATTGCCGAACTGCATCGCCTGGCTTTGCACATCGCTGAACAGCGGGTCCTTGCCGATGGCCGAGAGCAACTTGGTCGTCCACTCTTCCAGGACCTGCGGGTCGGTGGCCTGCAAGCCGAGGCGGTAGCTGGTGGTCGAGATTGTCGCGTCGAGGGTCAGGTCCTGCACGCTGTGCAGGTACAGGCGCACCCCGGAATCATCGGCATTGGCGTCCGACAGCCGACGAATCACCGCCGCCGCACTGTCACGCTGGCCGCGCTCCTTGAGGTTGATCAGCAGATTGCCCTGGTTGATGGTCGGGTTGGTCTGGTCGATACCGACGAAGGACGACAGGCTGGCCACCGCCGGATCCTTGAGGATGCGTTCGGCGAGCTTCTGCTGTTGCAGCGCCATCTGCTGGAACGACACGGTGGGCGACCCCTGGGAAATACCCTGGATCAGCCCGGTGTCCTGTTCGGGGAAAAAGCCCTTGGGCATGATCACAATGGTGAACAGGGTCAGCAAGGCGGTAAAGACGATGGAGATCAGCGTCAGGGTACGGTGCACCAGCACCCAGTCCAGGCCGCGGACGTAATAGCTGTTGATCCGGTCGAAAAAGTCCGGACGGCGCTCCCCGGGATCGTTGCGCAGCATGCGCGAACACATCATCGGTGTCAGGGTCAGGGAAATGATCGCCGAAATCACGATGGTCACCGCCACCGTCATGGCGAACTCGCGAAACAGCCGGCCGACCACATCGCCCATGAACAACAGCGGGATCATCACCGCGATCAGCGCCACCGACAGCGAGATGATGGTGAAACCGATCTGCGCCGAGCCCTTGAGCGCGGCCTGCAACGGCGTATCGCCCGCCTCCAGGTAGCGGGTGATGTTTTCGATCATGACAATGGCATCATCGACCACAAAACCGATGGCAATGGTCAACGCCATCAGCGTCAGGTTGTTCAGGGAAAAGCCCAGGGCGTAGGCCACCGCCAGGGTACCGATCAGGCTCAGCGGCACGGTGACGGCCGGAATCACCGTGGCCGGTACATTGCGCAGGAACAGGAAGATCACCAGCACCACCAGCAGCACCGCCACCGCCAGTTCGTACTGGACGTCGGTGACCGAGGCGCGAATGGTCTGGGTGCGGTCGGTCAGCACGCTGACCTTCAGGGTCCCCGGCAAGCTGGCGCGCAGCTTGGGCAGCAGTTGCTGGACCCGGTCGACCACCTGGATCACGTTCGCCCCCGGCTGGCGCTGGATATTCAGCACGATCGACGGCGTGTCGTTGGTCCAGGCCGCCTGCCGGGGATTTTCCGCGCCCTGGATCGAGCTGGCGATCTGCGCCAGGCGGATCGGCGCACCGTTTTTGTAGGCGATCACCAGGTCGCGGTATTCCTCGGCCGATTGCAACTGATCGTTGGCGCCGATGGAAAACGCCTGGAACTTGCCGTCGATATTGCCCTTGGCCTGGTTGACGTTGGCCGCGCCCAGGGCGCTGCGCACATCCTCCAGCGACAGGCCCATGCTGTTGAGCGCCGAGGTGTTGGTTTCAATCCGCACCGCCGGACGCTGGCCGCCGCTGATGGTGACCAGCCCAACCCCGGAAATCTGCGAGATCTTCTGTGCCAGGCGGGTATCGGCCAGGTCCTCGATCTTGGTCAGCGGCAGTACATCGGAAGTCAGCGACAGCGTCAGGACCGGCGCATCGGCCGGATTGACCTTGCTGTAGACCGGTGGGTACGGCAGATTCGCCGGCAGGAAGGTGCCGGCGGCATTGATCGAGGCCTGCACTTCCTGTTCAGCGATATCCAGCGACAGTGACAAGTCGAATTGCAAGGTGATAACGGAAGCACCATTGGAACTGGTGGACCCCATCGACTTGAGACCGGGCATTTCGCCGAACTGGCGCTCCAACGGCGCGGTGATCGAGGAACTGATCACCTCCGGGCTGGCACCGGGGTATTGGGTGAAGACCTGGATGGTCGGGTAATCGACTTCGGGCAGGGCCGAAACCGACAGAAAGTGGTAGCCCAGCAGCCCCAGCAGGAACACCGCGACCATCAGCAGCGTGGTGGCGATGGGGCGCTCGATAAAGGGTCTGGAGATATTCATGAGCGATCACCCTGTGGCGATCGGGCTTGTCGGAACGCCGAACCGCCACAAATAGAGTGTCTGAGACATTGTTGAACTCACTGACTGACCACCTTCACCGCAGAGCCGTTGTCCAGTTTGTCGGCCCCTTCGGTAATCACCTGTTCACCGACTTTCACGCCCTCCTCCAGCACCGCCGTCAGGTCAGCGCTGACCGGCCCGCTCTTGATAGTGCGCAGGCTGGCTTTATTGCCTTGCACCACGAACACGAAATCGCCCTTGCTGCCGTGCTGGATTGCCAGGGTCGGCACCACCGCGACCTGCTGCAAGGTGTCGGCCTTGAGCCGGGCATTGACGAACTGATTGGGGAACAGCGCGTTGCCGGCGGCATTGAATTGCGCCTTGACCCGCACCGTGCCGGTGCTGGTATCGACCTGGTTGTCCAGAGCCAGCAAGGTGCCGCTGGCCAGCAGGTTATGCTTGTTGCGGTCATAGGCCAGGACATCGACCGCGCCCTTGGCCATGGCCTGGTCGATGGCGTCGAGATCATCCTCCGGCACCGCAAACACCACCGTGGCCGGGTTCATCTGGGTGATCAGCGCGATACCCGTGGTGCTGCCCGCGTTCACGAAGTTGCCGGGGTCCACCAGGCGCAGCCCGACAATGCCATCCACCGGAGAGGTGATGGTGCAATACCCCACCTGTACCTGCAGGTTCTGCACCGCACCATCATCCGCCGCCACCGTGCCCAGTTGCTCTTGCACTGTGGCAACCTGGGTATCGAGGGTCTGTTGGCTGACCGAGCCGATCTTGATCAATTCGCGAAAACGCGCGAGGTCGCGCTGGGCATTGACCAGCACCGCCTGGTCATGAGCCAGCACGCCCCTGGCCTGAGCCAACTGGGCCTTGAGCGCCCGGTCATCGATACGCGCCACCACCTGGCCCTTGCTGACCCGTTGCCCTTCCTTGAAGTCCACCGAGGACAGGATGCCGGAGACCTGGCTGACCACGGTCACGCTACGGGTTGGCGTCACCGTGCCCAAAGCATCGATATACACCGGCACATCCATCAACTTGACGGCGACGGCCGTCACCGGATCGCCCATCGAGGGCGGTTTGCCCTTGGGTGTGTTCACGTGCTGATAAAGCGCCCAGCCACCTACCAGGAGCCCCAGCACCACGACCACCAGCAGAATTCGTGTTCCCTTGCTGTGCTTCACTCATCGCCCCCTGGGTCCGCTTCCGCACCGGCAGCGGCCACTGGCCCTGTGCACTGAAGGTTAGTCTGCTATGGAGGTTGCGCCCCGGAACCTGAACCTGAGCTTTCTGCGGCCGACACCGATCGTGAAACTCTTGTCAGTTAATAAACCTGCGTATCGCGCAACGGCTCACCCGGAGCCGATCAGCCACGCTCGCCAACTTGCGACGAACGGCCAGGACAAAATGCCCGGCCCGCCTTGCGATTGCGCAAACGCGATCTATTGTCTAGCAATCTCACTCAAGAAAATCTGAGCTCCCCTCAACGTATTCTGGTCTGCAGTGTTGTCCAGTGACAACGACACCACGGAGTCCGAGTCATGGAAGAAACCCTCATTTTGGTAGATGAGGACGATTGCGAAACCGGCAGTGCGCAAAAGCTGCTCATCCATCAACAAGGCCTGCGGCATCGGGCTTTCTCGATCTTCATCTTCGACGAGCAGGGCCGTTTGTTGCTGCAACAACGCGCCCTCGGTAAATACCACTCCCAAGGTCTGTGGACCAACACCTGTTGTGGCCACCCGCGCCTGGGCGAACAGACCCATGCCGCTGCACAACGACGCCTGTTCGAAGAAATGGGCCTGACCTGCCCGCTGAAAAAGGTCGCCTCCCTGCTCTATCGGGAACAGGTTTCGAACGCGCTGATCGAGCATGAGTTCGATCATCTGTTCGTCGGCACCAGCGACACCCCACCAATTGCCAATCCCGATGAAGCCCTGGCCTGGGAATGGCTGCCGCTGTCCGATATTCCCGGATGCATCGCCGCTGAACCGGAAAAGTACACAGTCTGGTTCCGAAAGATCTTCGACATCTACACCCTCGCAGGTTTGCGCGCCTGGCAAGACATGGCGCTCAAGGCGTCCTCGACCGGTCATCTGGCCCTCTAGAGATCAACGTCATGACACTGAACGCGCACGATGCGTTGGCGACCTTGTTGCCAACCGAGAATGCCCTGCCCACCTTTGGCGATTGGAGACACGCGGTACTGGGGCGAATCGAACGTCGACTCGAAGATGAATTGCCACCCCAGGGAGCCCCCGCATCGCGCCTGCATGAAGCCATGCGCTACGCCGTATTGAACGGCGGAAAGCGCCTGCGCCCGTTGTTGTGCCAGGCCAGCGGCATAGCCCTCGGAGCCGCACCACAGACCTTGGATATTGTTGGCGCGGCCTTGGAAATGGTCCACGTCAATTCATTGGTTCATGACGATCTGCCGGCCATGGACGACGATAACCTGCGCCGCGGGCGTGCCACCGTGCACGTCAAATTCGATGAGGCCACCGCCATCCTGACGGGAACCGCGCTGCTGGCGCAGGCGTTCACGACCTTGCGACACACACCGCTGCCCACCAGCCGGCAGGCGCTGTTGATGGCAGAACTGGCCCGAGCGATCGGCGCGCAAGGCATGTGCGGCGGACAGATGCTTGACCTGAGCCATTCGGGCCTCTCGATCGACAGAGCTACCCTGGAGCATATGCATCAACTGAAGACCGGTGCACTGATCCAGGCCGCGTTACGCATGGGCGCGCTCTGCGCCCAGGCGGCCCCGCCGAACCGCGATGAGCTGGATCGCTACGCGGCGGCCATCGGCCTGGCGTTCCAGGTTGTCGATGACATTCTCGACGTCACCCAGGACTCGACGATGCTGGGCAAAACCGCCGGCAAGGATGCCCGCGCTCGAAAACCGACCTACGTCTCGCTGCTTGGCCTGGAGCCGTCGCGCCACCTGGCCCGGCAACTGAATGAACAAGCTCATGCCGCCTTGGCGAACTTCGACGGCCGCGCGACCTATCTGCATGACCTGGCTGACCTGATCGTCAACCGCTTGCACTGAGACACACAGAGGAGCCCGGCATGTTCGAGCTACTGAACGCCATCGACAGCCCCGTCGATTTGCGAACACTGCATCCCAGGGCACTCTCGGCGGTCGCCGATGAGCTGCGGGCCTTTATCCTGCACAGTGTTTCACGGACCGGCGGGCACCTGTCGGCCAACCTCGGCACCGTGGAGCTGGCCATCGCGCTGCACTATGTGTTCGATACCCCGTATGACCGAATCGTCTGGGATGTGGGGCATCAATCCTATCCGCACAAGATCCTGACCGGGCGCCGCGAGGCCATGGCCGGCATTCGCCAACTGGGAGGGATCTCCGGTTTTCCCCGGCGCCAGGAGTCCGAGTACGACACCTTCGGCACGGCCCACTCCAGCACTTCGATTTCCGCGGCACTGGGCATGGCCCTCGGGGCCCGGATCAAAGGTGAACGGCGCCATGGCATCGCCGTCATAGGTGATGGCGCCCTGAGCGGTGGCATGGCCTACGAGGCGATGAACAATGCCGGCCTGCACCAGGACCTGCCATTCCTGGTGGTCCTCAACGACAACGACATGTCGATTTCCCCCGCCGTCGGCGCGCTACGCCACTACCTGGGTAAACTCACCGCGCATCGCTGTATCCCGGCCGCCGAGGCCTCTATCAAGCGCATCCTGCGCGATGACGCAGCACCAAGGCGGTGGCCCCAGCGCTTCGAAGCGCAGCTCAAAGGGCTGAAATTGTCAGCGACCCTGTTCGAGGCCCTGGGTTTCAACTACACCGGCCCCATCGACGGGCATGACCTCAACGAGCTGATTCCGGCGTTGCAGTCCCTGAAAAACCTGCGTGGCCCGCAACTGCTGCATATCATCACCGAAAAAGGCCATGGCTATAGCCCGGCGGCCATGGATCCGGTGCTGTATCACGGCCCCGGAAAATTCAATCCGGAGCAAGGCATCCTGCCCACGGCGCCCGGCAAGCCGACCTATACCCAGGTTTTTGGCAACTGGCTGTGCGACGAAGCCGAACGCAATCCCGACGTCGTGGCGATTACCCCGGCCATGCGTGAGGGCTCGGGACTGGTGGAGTTCGAGCAGCGCTTCCCTGATCGCTACTTCGATGTCGGGATCGCCGAACAGCATGCCCTGACCTTTGCCGCCGGCCTGGCCAGCGAAGGCTTGAAGCCGGTGGTGGCGATCTACTCGACCTTCCTCCAGCGTGGCTACGACCAACTGATCCACGACATCGCCATCCAGAACCTGCCGGTGGTACTGGCCATCGACCGCGCCGGCATTGTCGGGGCCGACGGTGCCACCCATACCGGCGCCTTCGATCTCGCCTACCTGCGCTGCGTGCCCAACCTGGTCGTCATGGCACCGGCGGACGAAAACGAATGTCGGCAGATGCTACACACCGCCCTGTTGCAGAACGGACCGGTGGCAGTGCGTTATCCGCGCGGGGCCGGCAGCGGTACGGCGACGCAAGTCGAGCTGAATGTCCTGCCCCTGGGCCGAGGCGAAATCCGTCGACAGTCGAGCCAAGCGCAAGGCTTGCGAATCGCCATTCTTGCGTTTGGCTCCATGTTGCAGCCCAGCCTTGAGGCCGCCGAGGCACTGGATGCGACAGTCGCCAATATGCGCTACGTCAAACCTCTGGATGTCGACCTGATAGAAGCCCTGGCGTGCAGTCATGATCTGCTGGTGACGGTTGAAGAAGGCTGTGTGAAGGGCGGCGCCGGTGCCGCGTGCCTCGAACACCTGGCCGCGGCACTGGTGTCGCGCAAGGTGCTGCAACTGGGTTTCGACGACCAGTTCATCGAGCATGGCGCGCCGGAACAACTACTCGGTGCCTGCGGCCTGGACGCCAAGGGGATTATCGCCTCGATCCAGGTGTTTTGCGGGCAAGTCGCATTGGCGCAGGAGATGTACCGGCGCAGCGGCGACAGTCGCCGACAGGCCATCAGCGGAAGCCGCCCATGAACGTCATCCTGGCCCAACCTCGCGGCTTCTGTGCCGGTGTGGTGCGGGCGATCGATATCGTCGAACTGGCCCTGGAGCAGTACGGCGCGCCGGTGTATGTCCGCCACGAAATTGTCCATAACCGCCAGGTGGTCGACAGCCTGAAAGCCAAGGGTGCGATTTTCGTCGAGGAACTGAACGAAGTGCCGATCGATGCCGTCACGGTGTTCAGTGCCCATGGCGTTGCCCGGGTCGTCGAAGACGCCGCGCGCCAACGCCAGCTGCGAGTCCTCGACGCCACCTGCCCGTTGGTCAGCAAGGTGCATAACCAGGGACGCCACTATGCCGCCAAAGGTTATCAGGTGATCTTGATCGGTGAGTCCGGGCATCCCGAAGTGATCGGCACCCTGGGGCAGATTCCCGCTCCGGTAGTCGTCGTCGGCGACGTGGCGCAAGTGCAAGCCTTGGCGTTTCCAGTCAACACACCGATGGCCTATATCACCCAGACCACCCTCAGCCTCGATGACACCAAGGCCGTGGTCCTGGCCCTGCAACAGCGTTACCCGGACATCGTCGGCCCGGATACCCGCGACATCTGCTACGCCGTGCAAAACCGCCAGACCGCGCTGCGCACCTTGAGCCACTGCGTCGACCTGGTGCTGGTGGTGGGCGCGGCGAACAGCGCCAATTCAGTGACCTTGCGCACAATTGCCGCTGACACGGGGGTGCCGGCTTACCGGGTGGCCGATGCCAGCGAGCTGGAGCGGCAATGGTTCGAAAACGTCAAGACGCTGGGAATCACCGCCGGGGCCTCGACACCCGAGGCCTTGGTCGACGAGGTGATTGCCGCGCTCGGGAGGCTGGCGCCACTGACCATCAAAACCCTGCCGGGCCGCGAAGAACAGGTGCAGTTCAATCTGCCAGGCGGGCTGATCGCCCGCAGTCGTTAAACAACCAGGCTTATAGGAGGTGACATCATGCCTGCATTCGATCTACCACCGATTCACCTGCCCTTTGACTCAAGGATCAACCCCTATCAGGACGTGGCAAGCCAAGGTGCCAACAACTGGCTGGAGTCGATGGGCCTGGTCGACAGCCAAGCGCGCCATGCGTTTGAGTCAGCCCGGTTCTTCGAGCTGGCTTCCAGGGCCTATCCCGAGGTGCAGGCCCGCGAGTTGGATCTGCTGGCTTTCGCCGAGGTACGTCGCTATACCGGCGCCACCCAGTTGATGTTCAGCGCCGGCGAATCCGCCGGCCATGCCGAGCTGCCTGAAGCGTTCTGTCACAGCTGGCCCTTCCAGGTCCTGCGGGACACTGCCAGTGACGTGGTGGTGTTGGTAAACGACCTGTTGTCCTATGGCAAAGAAACCCATTACGACGAAATAAGCAACTACGTGGTCGTTTGCCAACACCATCTGGGCCTGTCACTGCGCGAAGCCATGGCATTCGTCAATAACTTGTTGAACTCCCGTGTGCATGCCTTCGAACAGGCGCGAGAAAGACTGCCCCTGTTCATTGAGCGCCAGCAGTATCCACACGCGCAAAGAATCGCGATTGAGCGCTATATCCGCCTGTTGGAAAGCTGGATGAGCGGCAATCTCGACTGGTCATTGCGTGCGCCACGCTACATCGATAGCCATACCTGGCAAGGGGGCAACCGATGAACACGCCCATTCCCCGTCGCCAAACCCGGCAGGTGCTGATCGGTGCCGTGACGCTGGGCAGCGCCAGCCCCATCGTGGTCCAGGCCATGACCAACACCGATACCGCCGACGCCCTGGCCACCGCAACCCAGGTCGAGCAATTGGCCCTGGCCGGCGCTGAGCTGGTACGGATCACGGTCAATGGCCATGAGGCGGCGTCCCAGGTGGCAAAGATTCGCGAACGGCTCGACGCCCGGCAGATCGACGTGCCGCTGGTGGGCGACTTCCACTTCAACGGCCACCGCTTGCTGGCGGCCTATCCCGACTGCGCCCAGGCTCTGGACAAGTACCGGATCAACCCCGGCAACGTCGGCAAGGGCGCCAAGCGGGACGAGCAGTTCTGCGAGATGATTGAAATCGCCTGCCGTTACGAAAAACCGGTGCGCATCGGCGTCAACTGGGGCAGCCTCGACCCGGACCTGCTGGCGCGGATGATGGATGCCAATGCAGCATTGGCCGTACCGCTGGCGGCCGATGCGGTGATGCGCGAAGCCCTGGTGGTGTCGGCACTGGAGAATGCGCAACGGGCCATCGAAGTCGGCCTGCCGGCAGAGCGGATCGTGTTGTCGGCCAAGGTCAGTCACGTTCAGGACCTGATTGCCGTGTACCGTGACCTCGCCGCGCGTTGCGACTTCCCGTTGCATCTGGGCCTGACCGAAGCCGGCATGGGCTCAAAAGGTATCGTCGCCTCCGCCACCGCCCTGGCGGTGTTGTTGCAGGAAGGTATCGGCGACACCCTGCGCATCTCCCTTACCCCCGAACCTGGCGGCGAGCGCAGCCGCGAGGTGCTGGTGGCCCAGCAGATCCTGCAGACCATGGGCCTGCGGGCGTTCAGCCCCACGGTGGTGGCCTGCCCCGGTTGCGGGCGCACCAGCAGCCGTTTGTTCCAGGAACTGGCGCAACAGATCGAGGACTACCTGCGCGAGCAGATGCCCATCTGGAAAAGCCGTTTCAGCGGTGTCGAACAACTGCAGGTGGCGGTCATGGGCTGCGTGGTCAACGGCCCGGGGGAAAGTCGCCTGGCGGACATCGGCATTTCCCTGCCCGGCGCCGGCGAGCACCCGTCGGCGCCGGTGTATATGGACGGCGAACGGGTACTGACCCTCAAGGGCGGCACCATAGCCGATGACTTCACCCGATTGCTCCAGGCCTATGTCACGGCCCGTTACGGTGGAGACGCCGGTGCCCGCGAGCAACTGGCGCGGATGGTCAGCCCATTCACCGCCCATCCCCGTGAGTTGATTGCCCGTGACACCCCATAAAGGAGTCCGACCATGCATCAGCGCCTGACCCTGCTCGGGGCCACCGGTTCTATCGGTGACAGCACCCTGGACCTGGTCGCGCGGCATCCCGAGCGTTTTTCCGTGTTCGCCCTGACCGCGCATCAGAATATCGACAAGCTGTACCGCCAATGCCTGGCCTTCCAACCCGCAGTGGCGGTGGTCGCCGATGCCGAGGGGGCGGCACGCTTGGCGGACCGGCTGAAGACGCTTGGCCAGCACACCGAAGTGCTGCATGGCCCGCAAGCACTGGTGACCGTAGCCTGTGCCAGCGAATGCGATACCGTGGTCGCGGCGATTGTCGGTGGCGCCGGGCTGGCCTCGACATTGGCCGCGGCAAAAGCCGGCAAGCGCATTCTGCTGGCCAACAAGGAAGCGTTGGTGATGTCCGGCTCGCTGTTTATGGGCTGTATCGCCACGTCCCAGGCACAGTTACTGCCAGTCGACAGCGAACACAATGCGATTTTCCAATGCCTGTCGACTCACCCCGAGGCCCGTCCCGAACGCCTGATCCTGACAGCCTCCGGCGGCCCGTTCCTGACCCGTGCGCTGGAAACCCTGGGCAACGTCACCCCCGACCAGGCCTGTGCCCACCCGAAATGGCGCATGGGCCGCAAGATCTCGGTGGACTGCGCCAGCCTGATGAACAAGGGCCTGGAGCTGATCGAGGCGCACTGGTTGTTCGAGATGCCGTCGGAACGGATCGAGGTGCTGATTCATCCGCAAAGCATCGTGCACTCGATGGTGGTTTACGCCGATCAGTCGGTCCTGGCGCAACTGGGCAATCCCGATATGCGCACACCGATCGCCCAGGCCCTGGCCTACCCGCAACGGATGGACTCCGGGGTCGTGCCACTGGACCTGACGCGCTGTGAGCCATTGGCGTTTTCCCCGCCGGACCTGCTGCGTTTCCCCTGCCTGCGCCTGGCCCTGGACGTGGCACACGGCGGTTGCGAGCTGAGCGTGGTGCTCAATGCGGCCAATGAAGTGGCGGTGGCGGCCTTTCTGGCCGGTGCGTTGAAGTTCAGCGATATCGCCCGCGTCGTTGCTGAAACCCTGGAACAGACTCCTGCGGTGGCCATTGACAGCCTTGCGGCAATCGAGGACACCGACCGGCGCGCTCGCGCCAGGGCGACGCAGTTGTCAGGCCTGCCACCACCGTGGCAATAGCTGCCGGACCTTGGCCTCGGCAAAACGATCATCGATCAACAGCACCACGCCGCGATCCTGCTCGCTGCGGATCACCCGTCCAGCCGCCTGCACGACTTTCTGCACACCCGGGTACAGGTAGGTGTAGTCGTACCCGGCACCGAACAAGGCCGCCATCCGTTGTTTGATCTGTTCATTGACCGGGTTCAGTTGCGGCAAGCCCAGGGTCGCGATAAACGCGCCGATCAGCCGTTGCCCGGGTAAGTCGATGCCCTCGCCAAAGGCCCCGCCAAGGACCGCGAAGCCAATGCCCTGGCTGTGTTCGGTGAACTGCTCGAGAAAGGCCTGGCGCTGGCTTTCCTCCATGCGCCGCGATTGTTGCCAGAGTGGGATCTGTGGATGGATCTCGGCCAGCAACTGCGCCACTTGCTGCAAATAGTCGAAGCTGCTGAAAAATGCCAGGTAGTTGCCGGGGCATTCGCCGAACTGTTCGGCCAGCAGCTCGACGATGGGGGCCAGCGAGGCCTGGCGATGGAGGTAGCGGGTGGAGATCCGGCTGATGATCCGCAGGTCCAGTTGCTCGCGCTTGAACGGCGACTCGACATCGATCCACGCGGTGTCCGCTGGCAGGCCCAGCAAATCAGTGTAGTAGTGCCGGGGACTCAAGGTCGCGGAAAACAGTACGCTGCTGCGCGCCGCCTTCAGCCGCGGACGCAGAAAACCGGCCGGCACCACATTGCGCAGGCACAGCTGCGAGCTGCGGCGCTGGCCGCTCTCCCGCAGGCTGATATCGAACAGGTAATGCTCGTCGAACAGTTCACCCACCCGGGAAAACTGCAGGAGCTCGAAGTAGAAGCCCTGGAGCTCAGCATCGACGTCTTGCGGATGTTCATTGAGGTAGTCGCCGATGGCTGACACGCACAGGCCAATAGCATTCAGCAACTTGGCCGGAGCCTGCGCATAAGCCTGATAAGGACCGACCTGCTCCTTGTGCAGGGCATTCCACTCACGGTTCAAGCGCTGCAACGACTTTTTCAAGGCTTCGGGCACACTGCGCCGGACGCTGTTCAGGACCTGCTGGTCGAGACTCGCGCTGTACATCTGGCGCCCGCGTTCCACCAGGTTGTGGGCTTCGTCCACCAGCGTCGCGACCCGCCACTGGTTGGCCTGGGCCAGCCCGAACAGCAAGGCGCTGAAGTCGAAGTAGTAGTTGTAGTCGGCGACGACCCAATCGCTCCAGCGCGCCATTTCCTGGCTCAGGTAATAGGGGCAGATTGCATGCGCCAGGGCGATGCTCCGCAGCGCCTGCTGGTTGAGCAAGGGCACGCCGACCGCAGCCTGGCGCGCCGCGGGCAGGCGATCATAAAACCCTCGGGCCAGGGGGCAGGACTCGCCGTGACAGGCCTTGTCCGGGTGTTCGCAGGCTTTGTCCCGGGCGACCAGTTCCAGCACCCGCAACGGCAGATCAGGTGAGCGTTCGTAGAGCACCTGCGCCGCGCCGAGGGCCAACTGGCGGCCCGGAGTCTTGGCCGTGAGGAAAAACACCTTGTCCAGTTGCTGCGGTGCCAGGGCCTTGAGCATCGGAAACAGCGTGCCGAGGGTCTTGCCGATCCCGGTCGGCGCCTGGGCCATCAGGCAACGCCCGGTGCTGACAGCCTTGTACACCGTCTCGGCCAGGGCCCGTTGGCCGGGGCGAAAGTCTTCGTGGGGAAAGGCCAGGTCCCGGGCCGCCTGGTCGCGAGCCTGGCGATGGCCGGTCTCTTGCTCGGCCCAGTGCAGGAAGCGTTCGCACTGTTGCACGAAGAACGCCTCAAGATCCACGGCGCGCCAGGTTTCCCGCAGCACGCTTTCCTTTTCGCTGACGATATCGAAATAGACCAACGCCAGGTTCATTTCCGCCAGCTGTAACTGCTGACAGACCAGCCAGGCGTAGATCCGCGCCTGGGCCCAGTGCAGTTGCCGGTGATTGGCCGGCTGCGCGGCGAGGTCACCCCGGTAGGTCTTGATTTCCTCGAGCAGGTTCTGCCGCGGATCATAACCATCCGCCCTGCCCTGGACCTTGAGGTGGCGGTAATAGCCTTCCACCGGCAGTTCCGCTTGATAACCCTCGGCACGCCGCGACGCCACGGTGCGATGCCCGAGCATGCCCTCCTGGGCACTGGGCGACGGCGTGAAGCGCAGGTCCAGGTCGCCGACCTTGGCGGTGAACTCGCACAGGGCGCGCACGGCAACGCGGTAGGTCAAAGGTCCTCCGCTGCCCATTGCACGTAGCAGACGGCAATCGGCATCCCGTGCTGCCGGCAGAACTCCAGCCAACGCAACTGGTTGTCCTGCAAGCGGTCACCGGGGCCTTTGACTTCGATCATCCGGTAGTTTTTTTCAGCCGGGTGGAACTGGATCAGGTCGGGCATGCCGGCGCGGTTGGCGCGGATATCCAGCAGCAGGCGTTCGAACCAGTGTTTCAGATGTGCGGCGGGCAGACAGTCGAGGGCCTGTTCGAGCAACTCCGGGGTCAGTACGTTCCAGAACACAAAGGGTGACTGCAGACCCCATTTGGCACTGAAGGTGGCGCGCATGCTGTCCTGGTAGCGGCCGTCCTCCAGTTGCCCCAGGCACTCGGCGAACAGCTCGGCGCGGCGAGCGTGGAAATCTTCCTCATGCAGGTCCGCCGGGCCGCTCTGGAACGGGTGGAAAAACGCCCCCGGCAATGGCGCGAAGATCGCCGGCCAGCACAACAGGCCGAACAACGAGTTGATCAGGGTGTTTTCCACATAGTGCACCGGGGCCTGCGGCTGGTGCAGGTGGCGGGCGACGCCTTCCTCGACGGACAGGGCCGGATCGTTGGCCAGTACCAGGTCCAGTCGGGTAATCGCCACCGGCGCCGTCGGGGCAATCGCCGGCAACCCGAGCCTGCGCCGCAACCGGGGCAGGATACGCAGCAGATGCTGTTGTTCTTCGGCGCTGTGGGGCGCGTCCTGTGCCTGCAACGCCAGGTCCAGGGCAAGCTGGAACTCGCCGAGGCGTTCGAGCACGCGGATGCGCCGCTGGCGCGCTGGCGGGTGGCTGCAGCCGCTATAGATCGCCAGTGCGCCGGGCCAGTCCTGCAAGCGCTCGCTCTGTTGTCCGATCTGGAACAGCAGTTTGCCCCGACGCCGTTCCAGCCAGGGGTTGTCGGTGTCCAACCGGTTGACGTGCTGGTGTATCAGGCCAGGTTCCTCACCCGCCTCAAGGGCTTCGCGAGCAGCCTGCAAATGCAGGTAGCCATCGAGGTCGGCGCGGCTGCGCAGGCCGCGGGACGATGCGTGGAGTTCGACCTTTTCGTAGCTGAAGATGCCCAGGTCCGCCAGCACGAATTCGGACCAGTCCTGGTACAGGTTGCCGAAAAACATCAGTCTCAGGCGGTCGCACAGCGGCATCACCTGCAGGCTGTAAAGCGGCTCGGGAAGGCTTGGGCACCATTGGGCGAACGACCGGCTCTCGTCGAAGCGCAGGGCCAGCTCCTCATAAAGCTCGGGCTTGTTGGCCCTGGGCTGGGTGATATCGGCCTTGAAACTGCTCACCACCTCGGCCTTTTGCAGGACCGCGAACAACTGCGCCAGGCTCAGCAGCGCATCATCGCGCAGCCAGCCCAGGGCCAACAATGGCAGCGCCGCCGGCTCAGGATCGCCGATTTCGGCATAGTTCAGCTTGCCGGCCCGGAAATGTTCGCCCTTGCGCATCACCATCCGCACCAGCAGGGCCCGGGAGGCCTTGGGCAAGCGGGCGAAGTCTGCGATAAAAGCGTGTTCCTGGGCGTTCAGCAGGTCGGCATAACGCTCGGCCAACCAGTCGAGCACTTGCTGGAAGTTGTTCAGGTAGTAGAACGGATCGTCGAGGGGCTGGGTTGTCACAGGCGGGGAAGACCAAGGTTATCGAATGCTGGTTATGCATACAGATAACAGGCCATCCCGCCCCTGGCAAATACAAACGGACCAAGGGCGTCTCAGTCGAGCTGTTCCAGGCGCAGGGCATCGGCCAGGACGCCCAAGGCCTGGTCCAGATGCCGATGGGAAGTGCTGCACAGGCGCAAGTGCTGCTGATGCAGGCCATGCAGGCTGAATAACTCGCCGGGGGCGAAGACGATTTTCTGCTCCAGCAAGCGTTCGAACACCTTGCGCATGTCCACCGGCCGAGTCGCCTGGGCCCAGATCGTCGCCCCGCCCTGCGGCGGCACGAAGGCCAGGCTGTCGGCCAGACGCTCGTGCAACAGGCCGCTCATATGGGCCATGCGCTCCTGCAACAGACGGCGCAAGGTCAGCAGGTGCTGGTCGATCCGACCGCTGCTGTAGAGCCGGGCAATCGCCTTCTGTCGGGTCGGCGACATGCGGAACGAGCGCAACAGGAAATGCCGCTGCAGCTCCGCCCCCAGGTGCCGGGAGAGCAGATAGCCGAAAGGCGCTTCGGCGCCCATGATCCGCTCGAAGCTGGCAAACACCAGCAGGCGATCCGGGTCCACCAGGTCGCGCATCCGCGGGCCGCTGAATTCGAAGGCGAACTCGCCATGGCTGTCGTTTTCCAGCAACCAGATGCCGAAACGCTCCAGCAACCGCGCCAGCTGCTCGCGCTGCGCCAAAGGTATCAAGCTGCCACGGGGCACACTGAACCCGGAAGACATCAGCAGCAATTTGACCGGCCGGGTCTGCAGCAAGTGCTCGAGGGCCGCCAGGTCGAAGCCACCGTCGTCCTGCAGTGGCAGCTCGATGATATTGACCCCACCGGCCTGCAACAGGCGCAGAATCACCCAGTCGCAGGGCGACTCCACCAGGACCGTCGCCTGTTTCAGGCTCAACGCGGCCATCAGGGTTTCCAGCACGCTGCGCAGGTCCGCACCGATGTAGACATCGTCGGCATGCCAATAGCGCTGGGCCGAGGTGGTGTAGCGCACGGCCAGGGCGGTGCGCAGCTCCAGCTCGCCGAAGGGCTGAAACTGTGGCGCCTGCTGGCGCGGGTACTGGCGCACCAACTCGCGTTCGAGCAACAGCAGCGGATTGTCCAGCGACAGCAGCAGCGCCGGTTCATCACTGCTCAGCACCAGGGTGCCGGGACGCCGCGAATGCACATACAGGCGCTCCAGCACATCGGCGCTACCACTGACGAACGAGGCGCCGGAGACCGGCAGCGCGTAATAGCCCGACTTGGCCAGCGAGTACACCCGCCCCTCCTTTTCCAACAGGGAGTAAGCGTACTGGATGGTCGAGATCGAAACATTCAGGCGCTCGGCCAGCTGGCGCAGGGATGGCAGCTTGACCCGGGCATCGGTCTCGACCTCGTTGATCAGGCTGACCAGATAACGATAGACCGCCTGGTAAGCAAAATCCGAGTGTTTGCGGCCCTTGTCGGGCGCCGCTTGAGTCAGGTCTTGGGGCGCGGACGAATCCGCGCCCGGTTGGGGAATGTCTGAAACTATCAATACCAATCCTTTTTAACGTCCCGACAAGACTTCTTTGAACACTTCACCGTTGTCGGGATTGACGATGTCGATACGGTGCTTGTCCGGATCGCTGGCGCGGACCCGGGCAATCAGCGAACTGACGCCGGAGAAGTCCACCTGGGCCTTGGTGTAGAGATCCCCCAGCAACGCCGGGGTCAGGCCGCTGACTTCGCTCAGCCATTGCCAGATCTGCTCGGGCACCACCTGCCCGGCGAGGGCCTTGTGCAGGTCCGGCAGGGCCACCAGCATGCCGGGGTGACAGCCACGCAGGAACGACTCGAGCCCGTTGCCACGGTTGACGAAGGGCGCGAACAACAAACACGTCAGTTGGGCCTCGCTCAGGCCAAAGGCCTCATGCGCGTAGGCACTGGCCAGCGCCCGTCGATCGAGGATCTTCTCAGCGCTGTCATAAGCGCCCATGGCCTGCTCCACCAGCCGCGCCGGCATGTGCTTGCGGCGCATCATGGCGTCGGCCAACTGCAGGTACTCGCCGATGCCGGCCTCATAGCTCAGACCCCTGACGTATTGCGCCTGCAGGCCGCGCATATGGGCCATCAGCAAGGGATTGGCGCAATCGGACTCGCTGAAGTGAAAGGCCAGGTCATCGAACTGGAAGCCGAGAAACTCGGTCAGCAGTGGCCAGCGCTCCTCGATGTCGCGACCGACCAGGTCGTAGACGCTGACCAGCATCGGCGCCGTGGCCCGGCTGGAGCGACTGATAGCCGGGCCCTCGGGCTCCACCAGGGCCTCGCCATACAGCTCACGGTAGTAATCCAGGCCGAGGTCGTGGCAGGTTTTCACCGCCTCGTCGAACTCCAGCGCCCGCCCGCCGACCCAGGCCCGCTCGGGCTTCTCGGTTGCCCGCAACAGCCAGGTCATGTACTGCTTCTGCTCCCGCGGCGACTCGCCGCTGACCAGGGCATCGACGCCTTTGTCCCAGGCGCTGGAGCGCTCGTAGAAATCGGCCATGGACAGGTAGCAGCCATTGCAGAAGGTCGCCCGCCCATCGCCCGCGGTCAGATGGCCGCTCACCAGCAGGTTGCGGCGGTTGATCTCACGATTGAGTTCGGACATCGGCAGGCGATGATTGAAGGGCCGGACATGCTTGTTGTCCACCATCAACAGCTCGACCCGGGGATCGTCATAGACGAACAAGGCGCTGTAGCTGCGATGGATATTGTGCATGACCGTGGCGGTGACCCCGGCATGGCGCAAGGTGGCGACTCGCAAGTTGAAGGTCGCCGGCGAACGCCCGGCAATACTCAACTGCGCCGCCCGCAGGAACGCCAGTGTGTAACTGCTGTCCTTGCCGCCACCGTGGGCCACCATGACCTTGAATTCACCAATACGCTCTATACCGCCCGCCGCTACGATCAGACGTTGAATCAACAACTGTAAAGCAATACGTTCAGCGCGCGTGAAGTAACTCATCAGACGCTGCAACACTTGCTGATAAACATAATTCATTGCCTGCTCATGAATGGAGCTCATAGCCTTTATACACCTGGATTGAGTTCAGTGTCGGGCAAACAGCGCTCGCATTACCGGCAGTCACTGGATCGTACGGAAGATTGCCTGTCCCCTGTAACCCTGATGCGGACAAGCAACACCCGAAGTATTGCACAGGCCTGAAACACCCACGGCAAGAGCTTTCGAGCATGACCGACGTCACTGATTGCCAGTTAGCGCTGGGAGTCTGCGTACCAATAAAAATATCTTAAGAATATTCTTACAATGACCTACAACTATTAACTACCCACAAGAAATTAACGACATAAGGAGGCAGTCTTCGCCCGACGCACTGAAAGCAAGATATTCCAGGCGTTGGGTCCAGGAGGGTTCGACCTGAAACTTCGAAAAACAACGAGACTCCGATACAGCAGCTGATCGTGAACCATAACTCATTCCTTGAGCGGTAAGTGACCCTTTCAATTATCAGCACTTACCCGACGATTAACAGATACAGAATTTGGCGAAAAACCGGTTCAGTTGATGGCATACTTCGGCGCGAGTAAAAAGCCCGGAAAGTTGTTAAAACATATTTCGGAGCACACATAAAAAACCCCGCATCGCAGAACGACACGGGGGTGATGTGGGCTCAAACAGCCTGAGTCAGCTCAACTGGGTTCGATTTGCAGCGCGACCCGGCCGCGACAAGGGCAACCGTCCATGTAGCGGTGCGCCTCGACAAATTCGTCGAATGGAAAAGTGCGGATTTCCAGCGGTGGCAACACCCGGTCGGCCGTCAGCTGGTTGATATCGCGCAAGGCCCGTTGCAGCGCTGCCTGGTCCTGGACGATGCCCAGTTCCGGCTTGCCGGTGAAGTTGCCGATGCAGTGGACGAAGAACTGGATATTCTTCTGGAACGCCGCGCACGCCGGGAACGGGGTCTGGTTACCGCCCTGCAGGCCGTAGAGCACCAGACTGCCACGTGGCGCCAGGACATCGCCGAGCATGGACATCTGCGGGCCACCAAGGCCGTCGAAGACCATGTCGACGCCACGGCCATCGGTGTACTTGTTGACCTGCATCAGCAGGTCCTGCTCCTCGGTGACGATCACCTTGTCGGCCCCCAGGGACAACAGGTACTCGCGCTCTTCCGGGATCTTGGTCGCGGCAATCACCTTGGCGCCCAGGGCCTTGCCCAGTTGCACGAAGGAAGGTCCGGCGCAGTGGCTGGCATCGGTGACCAGGGCAAACTGCCCCGGCTTGACCCGCGCCAGGTCGACATAAGCGAAATAAGCGATCAGCAGCGGCGTGTAATGCACGCTGGCCTGGACGGGAGTCAGCACATCCGGATAACGGGTCAGGGCCGTACGTGGCAGGACGATCAGCTCGCCATAGACCGGATAATCGTTGGCGCTCTGGGCCGGAAAGCTGGCGACCTTGTCGCCAACGGCCAGGTCATCGACGCCATCGCCGACGGCGGTGACCACACCGGCCATTTCATGACCGATACCGGCCGGCAAGCGGGCCTGGGACGAAGCCAGATTCTGCCGCCAAAGGACGTCGTACCAACTGATGCCAATGGCCTCCACACGCACCTGCACTTCGCCCGGCGCGGGCAGAGTGGCCGTATGCTCTTCGCATTTGAGCACCTCGGCCGGACCAAACTTGTGAAAACGGATCGTGCGGGACATCGCAAACCTCGTCAAATGAACCTCTAATGTCACGAACTCTATCCGGGCTTTTCAGCCAAAACCATCAGTGGCTATTAATAGTCGACATGCCTGTCATTGATTGGCGACCATTGTACACAGTTCAAAATTCCGTGCGAATCAACCACTTTTGCCCGTAAGATTGACCTTCCCCGCCAGTGACCGTCTTGTGAAGCGAGCCCGATGAACCGTAACGACTTGCGTCGCGTCGATCTGAACCTGCTGATCGTATTCGAAACCCTGATGCACGAACGGAGCGTCACCCGCGCCGCGGAAAAGCTGTTTCTCGGCCAGCCAGCGATCAGCGCGGCGTTATCGCGCCTGCGCAGCCTGTTCGATGATCCGTTGTTCGTGCGCACCGGCCGCAGCATGGAGCCTTCGGCCCGTGCGGTGGAAATCTTCGCCCTGCTCTCCCCGGCCCTGGACTCGATCTCCACCGCGGTCAGCCGCGCTTCGGAGTTCGATCCGGCCACCAGCACCTCGGTGTTTCGCATCGGCCTGTCCGATGACGTCGAGTTCGCCTTGCTGCCGCAGTTGCTCAAGCGCCTGCGCGCCGAGGCGCCCGGCATTGTGCTGGTGATCCGCCGCGTCAACTATCTGCTGATTCCGGCCAAGCTCGGCTCCGGCGAAATCTCCATCGGCGTGTGCTACACCACCGACCTGCCGGCCAACGCCAAACGCAAGGTCCTGCGCCGCAGCTCGCCCAAGTTGCTGCGCGCCGACTCGATGCCCGGCCCCCTGTCGCTGGATGATTTCTGCGCCCGCCCGCATGCGCTGGTGTCCTTCGCCGGCGACCTGAGTGGCTTTATCGACACCGAGTTGGAAAAGCTCGGACGCAAGCGGCATGTCGTGCTCGCGGTACCGCAGTTCAATGGCTTGAGTACCCTGATCTCCGGGACTGACATCATTGCCACCGTGCCGGACTACACCGCTGATGCGTTGACCGCGGCCGGTGGCGTGCGCGCCGAGAACCCGCCACTGGAGACTCAGACCTTCGAACTGCACATGGCCTGGCGCGGTTCCCAGGACAACGATCCGGGTGAGCGCTGGCTGCGCTCGCGGATCCAGATGTTCTGCGGCGACCCGGATAGCCTGTAACAGACTTCCACAATTGGCGACGCCGTGTAGCCTGCGCGTAAATGCCCGGGCCACACGGCAACGCAATCCTAATTTACGTGGGTGTTGAGTGGCCTTAACATGTTCGATCATTGAGACAGTCAAGTCGCACTCAACAACGGATTACGATCTCGGCCTCGAAAAATCCGAGGCTAGAACGCTGATTCCTTCAGGCTAAAACCTTTGTGGCATCACACTCTCCACTGCGCAATAAGGCTCAAACCAATTCGGCTAAAGATGCCGGGTTGAAGCCCTTCAGATCCGCGTAGTCGCCTTTTTCCACTTTGGCGGCCCAATCCGTGTCACTCAGCAGAACACGCCCTACAGCGATCAGATCAAACTCTTCGCGCTCCATGCGTTCGACAAGCCGATCCAAACTCGCAGGGGTTGATCCTTTGCCGGCGAAGGCATTAGTAACATCATTGTCTAGCCCAACCGAACCAACACTGATGGTCGCGGCCCCGGTTACTTTCTTCGCCCAACCCGCGCAGTTCAGGCCGTTCTCACCGTCAATCTCGGGGAACTCAGGTTCCCAGAAGCGACGTTGCGAGCAGTGCAGGACGTCGACACCGGCCTCGACCAGTGGCAACAACCAGTCTTCCATCACAGCTGGCGTTTCGGCGACGCGTACTCCGTAGTCCTGTTGCTTCCACTGGCTGACGCGCATGATGATAGGGAATTCGGGGCCGACCGCATGACGAACGGCAGACACGATCTCACTGGCAAAACGCGAGCGCTCTTTGATGGTCGGTCCGCCGTAACGATCGGTGCGCTGATTGGTGCCCGCCCAGAAGAACTGATCGATCAAATAACCATGAGCCCCATGGATCTCGACCGTGTCAAAGCCCAGGCGTTTGGCATCCGCCGCTGCCTTGGCGAACGCTGCTACCGTGTCGGCAATGTCCTCTTCACTCATCGCCACGCCACGCAGGTCACCTGGCGAATCAAGGCCCGACGGGCTTTCCACTGGTGCATCTGGCTCCCAGTCGTTGATGTAACGCGTGGCACCGGTGTGCCAGATCTGCGGTGCCATGCGCCCGCCAGCGTTGTGGACCGCATCAATCACGTTTTTCCACCCAGCCAGCGCCGCTTCGCCGTGAAAAAAAGGAATGCCTGAATCATTGCGTGATGCTGGGCGATCAATCACGGTGCCTTCGGACAAGATCAGCCCAACACGTCCCTCTGCCCGCCGCCGGTAGTAGGCAGTGCTCGCTTCACCCGGGATGCCTTCGGGTGAGAACAGACGCGTCATGGGCGCCATGACAATTCGGTTTTTCAGTACCAGCGAACGGATTGAAAAAGGCCGAAACAAAATACTGGTATCAGGGTTAGACATTGAGAGAGTCTCCATTGCGTTTGGAGGGCATATAAGTATATTTTGTAAACTAAATGTCAATTAGGCACCTTGAGTAGCCTAGGTATATCAGAGGGAACCATCCTTGCTCGAAATACATCCGCAATGCTTCTCATCGGACTGTCCCAGCAGGGCACTGTTTGACCAAATCGCAGATAAGTGGTCGATGATGGTTCTGGCGGTGCTTGATGACGGGCCGCATCGCTTTAACGCCATCAGGCGTCGCCTGGAGGGCGTCACTCAGAAGGCACTTACACAGTGCCTACGGCGGCTGGAACGAAATGGTCTCGTCTCGCGCCAGGTCATTTCGTTCTCGCCCGTGGCAGTGCAGTATGAGATCACCCCACTGGGTCGAACGCTGCAGCAACCATTTCGCGAATTGCATAAATGGACGCTCGACAAATTGCCTGAGGTTGAAACGGCCCGGTTGAAATTTGACCAGGCCGCGGAGGGAAAGCTGACGGTGTGATTCTCAACGATTGGCCAAGCGCCTTTGATTAGGCCACCAACCAGTGTTGGTCGATGGACTTCATGCACGATCAATTAGCGGATGGGTGCAACTTTCGGGTTTTCAATCTGGTTTGGACGGTGATTGTGGAGTATCCGGGTTGAGTTGCTGGCGTCTGAATTGCCCGGGAGGCTGGCCGTGGATCTGGCGAAAACGTCGTGAAAAATAGGCTTCGTCGGCGAAACCGCACAGCCTTGCCACCTCCCCCACGGGTCTTGTTCCATTGAGCAAATAATTGCGCGCCGCGTGCATCCTGCGTTCGAGCACCAGCTCGGTGAAGGTCTTGCCGACTTCCTTGCGTAACCAGTGGGTCAGGTAGGTCGGTGACAGGTAAGTCGCGGCGGCAACCTTGATCAGGTTGAGATCGGGATCGGCGATATTTTTACGCAAATATTCGGACATCCTGCCCAAGGCATCGCGTCGGCTGACTTCGGCGGCATTCTCTTCGGCCAGCCGCTTGAGCGGCTCGGCATGCAAGGCACAGACGCTGCCGATAAGCTGCAGCAGCAAGCCCTTGAGCATCTCGCGGGTGCCAAACTGACGGTTTTCATCCAGCAGGCGCATCTGCTCGATCAGCGCACAGACTTTGCCGAAATCCTCATCGCCCAGGATGAAATCCAGATGTTCCTGGAAGCGGAACGGCGATAGCTCCGGCGCCAGGAGAATCGAGACTTCCTCCAGATCCATCGGGTCGCACTGCAAATGCGGCAGCAGAAAGATCTGGGAGAAATTGATCACCATGAAATTGCTCTCGACCGGATGCGGAATCACGTGCACGCGATGGGGCAGGATGAAGGCCAGTGTGTTGCGCGGAAACGGCCGCTCAACGTTGCCGATATGCTGCACGGTATCGCCACCGAGGTTGACCTGGATCTGGAAATACTCGTGGCGATGCGGGCTGGTCTCGGCGCGCCGCCCCTTTTTGTCGCGGATATAGAAGTCCGTCAATTCGCTGCGTTGCTGCATGACGTAGGTAGGCACTCGACTCGCTGACAACATCTCCTGAAAATCCTCGACAGGTACATGGGCAGGTTGTCGTCGCACCACGATGCAGGCGGCGACATGGTGATTGTGAAGGTGAATCCGGCTGATTTTAAATCAGGTCATAGGATGACATCAAAATGAAGGGGTTGTTTGCTCCCGTGTGCGAGAACTCGTCTGTCCAAAAAGCAAAAACGCCTGATATAAAAATTAATCTATAAAAAACAAAAAGATAGAAATAATTAAAGAGAAAATTACAAAAAATCAGCAGGTTTTACTTTTTGGACAGATGCGTTTGGCACTGTTCTCAAGAGAAAAAACGATCTAACGCTCTCGTTGATTTTGAATCGTTGTACGACCACTGTTACAGGCAATGCAGCCCGACCCGTCCAAAAACAATCAAAAGGTGCGCACGCCATGAACCTGCTTTTATCCCTCTTCGACCCTCCCGGCTTCACCTCGAACGCCCTGGCTGCCAGGCGTCTCTGAACGCCTGGCAGTGACTGTCCGCGCCGCTCATTCAAACAGTGATTGCCCTGCCCTCGGCATTTGCGGCAACGGAGCCGGCTGCGCGCAGATATCTCGGTTCATCCAACAATAAAAAGGTCTATTCATGTCGAATTCGCCAACCTCCCCGTCCACCGCCTCGACAGTGGCTGTCGGTGCCCAGGATGCCCTGCTCCCTCAGCGACTGCCGACCCGCCAGCGCTGGTTCATGCTGTCGTTGCTGCTGATCGCGACCATCATCAACTACATCGACCGGGTAAACATTTCGATTGCGGCACCGTTCATGGCCAAGGACCTGGGCTTGGACAAGATCGAAATGGGCCTGATTTTCTCCGCGTTTGCCTGGACCTACGCACTGGCACTGGTACCCGCCGGGTTCATTGCCGATCGCTTCGGTTCGCGGTTCACCTACGGGGTGTCGCTGATCGGTTGGTCGGCGGTCACCGTGTGCCAAGGCTTTGCTACCGGGTTCGCTTCGTTGTTCGGTTTGCGCCTGGCCGTCGGCGCCATGGAGGCTCCAGCATTTCCGGCCAACAGCCGTGCGGTCACGGTGTGGTTTCCGGCCCGCGAACGGGGGCTGGCCAGCAGCATTTACGTGTGCGGCCAGTATTTGGGCACGGCACTGTTTACCGGCGTGCTGTTATGGCTGGCCACGACCTACGACTGGCGCCATGTGTTCTACAGCACCGGGATACTCGGCATTGTTTTCGGGGTGATCTGGTTGTATGTGTACCGCGATCCGCTGAACTGCAAAAAAGTCAGTAAGGAAGAACTGAAGTACATCGAAGTCGGAGGTGGACTGGTCAAGTGCAGTCAGGCACGTACCCGGTTCAACTGGCGACAAATCGCCGAGCTGTTTGGCTATCGGCAGATCTGGGCGATTTGCATCGGCAAGTTTGCCAGTACTTCTGCGCTGTATTTCTTTCTCACCTGGTTTCCCACGTACCTGATCGAAGAACGGCAACTGACCATGATCAAGGCGGGCATCTTTGCCGTGCTGCCGTTCGTGGGCGCAACGGTCGGCATTTTGCTCGCCGGCATTGTCTCCGACCTGCTGATACGCCGCGGCTATTCAATGTCCTTTGCGCGCAAATTGCCATTGGTGGTCGGATCAATGCTGGGGATGTCGATCGTCCTGGTGAACTTCACCGATTCGAACCTGATCTGCATTGCCGTGCTGACCACGGCCTTCTTCGCCCAAGGGATCGCCTCGTCGTCGTGGGCGGCGGTGTCGGAAGTGGCCCCCAAGGAACTGATCGGCCTGACCAGCGGAATCACCAGCCTGGCCGCCAACATCGGTGGCATCGTCACCCCTATCGTGATTGGCGCGATCGTCCACGCGACGGGCTCGTTTGCCTGGGCCTTCTGGTTCATTGGCGGCGTGGCCCTGGTCGGCACCCTGTCCTACTCATTGCTGCTCGGCCGGCTGTATCGCATTGAACTCAAGGTGCGCTGAGCCCAGAAACGCCTATTTCTCCAACACGAAGCGGCTTTCGTCCAACTTCACAATAGATTGCCGCCGTACGCTGACGCTTCCAACAGGACTTCTACCAGGATGAACATGCCCGAATACGTTTTTACCCCCGATCTGCCCGTGACCTTGCCGGTTGCCGGCAGCCAGCAACGTTTCCCCGTCGGTCGGGTGTTTTGCGTCGGCCGCAATTACCCCTGGCCGGACACACAAGGCCAGTCCCGACAGCCGCCGGTGTTTTTCATGAAACCGGCGAGCAATGTGGTGGATGCCGTGGGTGAAGTGGCGTTCCCGCCAATGACGGAAGAGTTCGCTCACGAAATCGAATTGGTCGTGGCCATCGGCGAGGGGGGCGCCAATATTCCAGAGAGCCAGGCGCTGGTCTATGTCTGGGGCTACGCCGCCGGTCTTGATCTGACTCGGCGTGATGTCCAGCGTGCGGCCAAGCGTAAGGGTTTGCCGTGGGAAGGCGCCAAGGTGTTCGACGGTGCCGCGCCGATGACCGCCATCGTACCGGTCACTCGCGCGGGGCACCCCGATGGCGATTTGTGGCTGAGCGTCAATGGCCAGGAGCGCCAGCGCGACAGCCTCGACAGTCAGATCTGGTCAGTCAGTGAAGTCATCAGCCGCATCTCTCAATCGGTCGCGCTGAGGGCCGGAGACCTGATCATGACCGGCAGCCCGGCGGGCGTCGATGTACTGCAACCAGGCGACATCATCAACGCCGGGATCGATGGCATCGGCCAACTGGAAATGCGCGTCGCTCAGCGACCTTGAACCGACCACTCACCGTACTGATTCGAGAAAGGATGGAACAACATGTCTAACACTCCCCTTTTGAAAGTGGCCCTCGTAACCGGCGCCGGTAGCGGGATCGGCCGCGCCGTGGCCCTGGGGCTGATGGCCGACGGATACACACTGGTATTGGCTGGACGCCGGCTGGAGCCCTTGCAGGCATTGGTTGATCTAGCGGCGTGCGAAGGGCGCGAAGCGTTGGCGGTGCCCACCGATGTACGCGACCCGGTCAGTGTCGACTCGCTGTTTGCAACCATCACCGAGGTCTACGGACGCCTGGACGTGCTGTTCAACAACGCAGGGGTCAATGCCCCCGCCGTGGCGCTGGATGAACTGACATTCGAGCAGTGGCGAAACGTGATCGACACCAACCTCAACGGCGTTTTTCTCTGCGCCCGTGGCGCCTTCGGACTGATGCGTCGGCAACAGCCACAGGGTGGACGCATCATCAATAACGGCTCGATCTCGGCCCATACCCCACGCCCGTTCAGCAGCGCCTATACCGCCAGCAAACATGCGGTGCTGGGGCTGACCAAATCCCTGGCCCTGGATGGTCGGGAATTCAACATCGCCTGCGCCCAGATCGACATTGGCAACGCCCTGACCGAAATGTCGGTACGCATGACCAAAGGCGTGCGCCAGGCTAACGGCAGCATCGCGGTGGAGCCGATGGTGGATGTCAAGCATGTGGCCGATGCCGTGCGCTACATCGCTGGCCTGCCGCTGTCGGCGAACGTCCTGAACATGACCGTCATGGCCAGCGCCATGCCGTTTGCCGGTCGCGGTTGAACCGGCCTTTTTATTCCGTTACGCGAGGTCCACATGAAGCCAGAAGTCTTGCAACTCAGCCCGATCCTGATTCCCGAAATCAACGCCCGGCTGGATGAGCTGTTTACCATCAGACGTTACTTCGAGCAGACCGACAAACCCGCCTATTTGCAGGAACACGCCGCGAACATTCGTGGCGTGATCACCGGCGGGCATACCGGAATCAGCCAGGCCTTGATGGCCCGGTTGCCCAGACTGGAAGTGGTGGCGGTCAACGGCGTGGGCACCGATGCGGTGGATCTGGCTTACGCCAGGGATCGCGGAATCCGCGTGAGCACGACTGTTGGCGCATTGACCGAAGATGTCGCCGACCTGGCCATCGGATTGTTGATTGCCGTGTGTCGGGGACTTTGTACCAGTGATCGTTATGTGCGTTCGGGCCAATGGCCCCATAGTGCAACACCGTTGGCGCCGTTGCCATTGGCCCGTCAGGTGTCCGGCATGCGCATCGGCATCGTCGGCATGGGCCGGGTCGGCCGTGCGGTGGCGACCCGAGCCGCGGCGTTCGGTTGCCTGATCAGCTACACCGATTTGCAGCCGATGAGCGACGTGAACCACACCTTCGTCGCCGATCTGAAGCAATTGGCCCGCGACAGTGATGCATTGATTCTCGCGGCCGCCGCCGACAAGGCGGAAGCCATCATCAATGCCCAGGTGCTGCAAGCACTGGGCAAGGACGGCTATCTGATCAACGTGGCCCGCGGCAAGCTGGTCAACGAGGTCGATCTGCTGGCGGCGCTTGCCGCTGGGGAGATCGCCGGTGCGGCGCTGGATGTATTCGTCGATGAGCCGAACGTTCCCGAGGCACTGTTTGGCAACGAGCAAGTGGTACTGCAACCGCATCGCGCCAGCGCAACGCTTCAGACCCGCACGCGAATGGGGGAAATGGTGGTGGCGAGCCTGGTGGACAGTTTCTCCGGGACAAGCGTCAAATCCTTGTTGCCCTGCAAGTACGGCTGATACACCACCAGGTCGTGCCCCTCGAACGACGAACCTGGCGTTGGCACGCCTCGGACGTCGACATAACCTTGCGATGCAAACAGCCCCACCGGCCAGCGGGCAATGCGTCGGGCAATCAGATCGGGATTGTCCGGGCGGGTATTGCGCACGGCAATGTCCGCTTCACGCTTCGCCAGGCTGATTATCTGAGTAGACGCATCCAGTTGAACCCGGATGTCCGGATGCTTTTCGTGCAAACGCGCCACCGCCGGAATCAGGAAGTCGATGGCCAGGGAATCGGTGGTACTGACTCGAACGATGCCGGTCAGCCGGTCGTCGAGTCCGTCAATCTGCCGCTCCAGTTCCAGCGCGCAATGCTCCATCTTTTCCACTGACTGCAACGCCGCTTCACCGACCGCCGTCAGTGCGTATCCCTCGGAGGTCCGCAGGAAAAGCGTTGCACCCAGGGACTTTTCCAGCGCCACGATCCGTCGACCGACCGTTACTGTCAGGCATTGCCGGTGGCGCGATCATGGTGCTGGTGGCCGCGACGGTGTTGCCTCATGTACCGGCATCGCGTAAAGGCCTGGCCAGTGGCGCGATCTTCCTTGGTCGCGCCACGGTGTCGTTCGCCACGTTCCAGGCCGTGGCCGGGTTTGCCTACTCGGCGCTGTTCAACGCCAGCGGCGGTAATCATGCCCTCCTGTTCGTCTTCGCATGCGCGGCCATCGTCTTCGCGCTGCTCCTGGAACAGGCTATGCGCCTGCTGAACTATCGAGCATCAACGTTTCAGTTTTCCTTTATGAAATCCACAAACGCTCTCAGCGGCGAGGGCAGGTAGCGGCGTCCGGAATAGTAGAGAAAGGGTCCGCTAAAACTCTGCCGCCATGGCTCAAGCACCGGTTCCAGCGCGCCACTATCAAGATAAGGTCGCAACCAGTCCTCGAACAGGTAGACAACGCCCAGACCATCCATTGCCGCCTGCACCGCCAACTCCATCGCGCCCCCCACATTGACCACCAATGGGCCGGTCGGGTCGACGCGAACCGTTTCGTCGCCACGTTCGTAAACCCAAAGCGGCATCGCCCCACTGGGGAACTTGCCACGCAAGCAGGCATGTTCAAGCAGATCTCGCGGGTGCTCGGGCCGGCCTCTGGCGTCCAGATAGGCGGGTGAGGCCGCCGTCGCGAAACGTTGAAAACGCGGCCCGATGGGAATTGCAATCATGTCCTGTTCGAGACGTTCCTCATAACGAATCCCTGCGTCACAACCCGCCGCGAGCATGTCGACAAAACTTTCTTCAATGACCACCTCCAGGGTAATGTCGGGATAGGTCTGCAGGAAGGGCGTGATAATCGACGGCAGCACCAGGCGCGCGGCGCTGACGGGCACGTTCAGCTTGAGCGTGCCCGACGGCCTGTCGCGAAAATCGTTGACCACATCCAGCGCCGCCGCCACTTCGTCGAGTGCCGGCACGATGCGCTCCATCAAGCGCGTACCGGCCTCTGTCGGCACGACACTGCGGGTCGTGCGATTGAGCAAGCGCACCCCCAGCCGGGCTTCCATGCGCCGAACCGCGTCGCTGAGGCTTGAAGCCGACTTGCCGCTCACGCGCCCTCCTTCTCGAAAACCACCGGCTTTCACCACGGCCATAAAGGCCAGCAAGTCTTGCATATCCGTCGTCATTGTTCGCTCCAGCGTACAGCCTGTGCAGATTACGCATGATTATCAGTAAGACGGTCAATGCCTATAGTGGACCATCACCCGCGATCTACCGAGGCGCAAGATATGAGCGATATCACTCAAGCAGGCAGTTTTTTACTGGGCACCCGGTCCGTCAACCGCATGGGCTACGGCGCGATGCAGTTGGCTGGCCCTGGGGTCTTCGGCCCGCCCAAGGATCCCGAGTCGGCCATCGCGGTGCTACGCGAAGCCCTGGCCGCGGGGGTGAACCACATTGATACCGCGGACTTCTACGGCCCGCATGTCACCAACCAATTGATCCGCGAAGCGCTTCATCCGTACGCCAGTGACCTGGTAATCGTGACCAAAGTGGGCGCCGCACGCGGTCCCGACGCGTCCTGGATTCCCGCGCAAAGCCCCGCCGAATTGACCCAGGCAGTGCATGACAATCTGCGCAATCTTCAGTTGGACGTTCTGGACGTAGTGAATTTTCGCGCTATGGGAGCCGTGCAGTCGCCTACGGAAGGCTCCATTGAAGAGCAAATCAGTGTGCTTGCCGAACTGCAGCAGCAAGGCCTTATCCGCCACCTGGGCTTGAGCAATGTCACCGAGACGCAGGTCAGGCAGGCTCAAGGGATCGCCCGGATAGTTTGCGTGCAGAATCATTACAACCTGTCGCATCGGCAGGATGAGCCCCTCATCGCTGAGCTGGGCAGGCAGGGCATCGCGTATGTACCGTTTTTCCCGATGGGCGGATTCACGCCACTTCAGTCGAAAACCCTGTCGGACGTCGCAAAACGGCTGGATGCTTTACCGATGCGTGTTGCACTGGCGTGGCTGCTACAGCGAGCGCCGAACATCCTGTTGATTCCAGGAACCTCGTCCGTCGAGCATCTCAGGGAGAACCTGGCGGCGAGTGAGCTGGTCATTGATCAGGACCTGCTGACTGAGCTGGAAGCCACCTAGCCAGGCAAGGACACGCAGGGCAGACGAGGCTGGCATACCGGCCAGCCCCGCCATCCACGCGGATCAAAGTCCTCCGGATAACCAGGTCGTTGATCGCGCTCACGTTGCGATTGATATCCTCGGAAACCGCGCTCTGCTCCTGGGCGAAAGCGGATATTAGAACCAGGTTTCCATCTGTATGCCGTATTGCCATACCCCCCCGGCGCCGAAATCAGTTTTGCCAAAGGCGTCCGAGGTACTGTATTTGTCCAGGTCCGAAGACCAGTTCATATAGCTTGCGAATACTCGTAACTCAGGACGCGTGAGAAGGTCTCCAACATCGGGCTTGAAGGTCGGCGCGACAGTAAATTTCCAGAAGTTGCCGTTAACCGCATTACGTTGTAGATAGGCCTTGGGATCGAGGTTCATGGTTTGCCAGCTCAGTTCGTAGGCCATCTCGAAATTGCTATTGATTTCGTTGGCCAAACGCATGTTCAGGGTCAGCCATCGATAGTCGTCACCCTTGACGTATCTATTCCTGCTTTGTTCGGCCAGCAAGCTGGGGCCGATGCGCCAGCCCGGCGCAACGGGGGTCTCGCCGAAAAGCGCCAGGCGCAGAGTACGGGCATCGCTGATCAGTTCGCCATCTGAACCGATATTCTTGACCTCCGCCCCCAAACCTTGCCCATAGAGCAGCGCCGTCTTGAAGAAGCCTTCCCTGCCGAAAAAGTTTTTCTGGTGATTGGCCAACATGCTGTGCAAACCGGAATCCGCTGGCGACAGCCCCGCCGCATTGGTGCGGGTACCGAAATCGTTATTCTTTGCGCCGATGGAATTGAACATCCACTGCCACTGACCGTCATCGAAGAACTGGTTGGAGGTCAGGATGTAGCTTTGCACCTTTGCATCAATACCGGCCTGACTGAAATCCCCGTAACTACGCCCGATCAAGGAATAGTTCGAGCGCCAATTCTTGTTCATCTGCATATCGTAGATCCCCCCTCCGGTGCCCGCCAGAAAGACCACATCCGAGTCCAACCAGTGGATGTCGAAGTTATCTCGATCAAATCGCTTACCGGCCCACAGGGTGGAGTTCTCGAACACTGAGTTGCCCTTGAACGCGGCGATATGGTCGAGTTCCGTGAAGACCTGACGCACGTTCAACTTGCTTTCGGTGGCCGTCCAGTCATTGGCACTCTCCACACCGTCGGCGATGGAGACCGTGAATTTGGAGCGGGTACCGTTTTGCGCATAGATTTCCTTCGACAGGTCCATGCGCATGTAGGTGTCGTCTTCATTACCGAGGCGCCCGACGGCACCACCCACTGAACCGGCCGGGGTGGTATAGGGCCCGCCCCGACCGCCACCTAACCCATCGCCAATCAGCAATCCGGAACGGGCGTAGCCTTTGAAGCTGAATCCGTCAGTGAGATGTTCAGTACCGCCCTGCTTTTCCAGGCTCTGCTGATGGGCTTCGAGTTTTTCCACCCGGGCATCCAAAGTAGACGGCGCCGCAATGGCGGCCACAGTGGGCGTAGCGGGCTGCAAGGTGGGATTGGCGAGTCTGATCTGCTGCAATTCCCTCGCAAGCGCCTGGGTTTGCAGCTCGGCGGCCGCCGCACGCTTTTCCGCAGCGCTTGCGCGGGCTTCAAACGCGCTCATGCGCTCTTCCAGAGTATCGGCCTGGGTGATAGCCGCCGATGTGCCGAGCACGCCTGCGAGTAGCCAGCTTGATGCTTTCTGCATTTGGATTTCCTGTCTTGTTTTTATGGTTTTGCGCGGATGGCCAGTTTTTTCCGTGAATCGAGAATTGTCCGGATCGCGGAAAAAAGGATGCCAGATCTCAAATACGCTGCTACATTGGCGATGGTAACGTTAACTTTTATAAAAACAAAAATAAAGAGGACTCTATGAAACAGCTGAAAACTCTCCTTCCAGCCGCTCTGCTCACCATCTGCACAGCGCTTCCATCCCTCTCAACCGCAGCCGACTTGACTATCTCGTGTGGTGCGGTGGGCGCGGAATTACAACTCTGCAAGGAGGCTGTCGAGGCGTGGTCGAAACAGACTGGGCATAACGTCGAGGTGGTTTCCACGCCTAACTCGGCGACCGAAAGGTTGTCTTTTTACCAACAGATCCTCAGCGCACAGTCCGCCGACATCGACATTATCCAAATCGATATGGTGTGGCCGGGGATGCTGGCCAATCATCTGATGGACCTGCGCGAGGTGCTTCCAGCCGGCGCTACCCAAGGCTACTTCCAGTCACAGGTGGATAACGCCACGGTGAATGGACGACTGGTGACGATGCCCTGGTTCACCGACTCGGGTCTGCTGTATTACCGCAAGGACTTGCTCGACAAGTACAACAAGCAGGTGCCCCAGACCTGGGAGGAAATGACCGCTGTCGCCAGAGAGATTCAACAGGCCGAGCGGAACGCCGGAAACCCCAATATGTGGGGCTACCTATTTCAAGGGCGCGCCTACGAGGGTCTGACGTGTAATGCACTGGAGTGGATCAGCAGCCAACCCGAAGGTGGGCTGGTCAATCCACAAGGCGACATCGTGATCAACCGCCAGGCCTCAAGGACAGCTTTGGCCCTGGCGAAAAGCTGGGTAGGAGACATCGCCCCGCGTGGCGTACTCAATTACACCGAGGAAGAAGGACGTGGCGTATTTCAATCGGGAAATGCGCTGTTCATGCGTAACTGGCCTTATGTCTGGGCCCTGGTACAAAGCCAGGACAGTGCAGTAAAAGATAAGGTCGGGGTCGCTCCCCTGCCCAAAGGCGGCACGACCGGCACGCATGCATCCACCCTTGGCGGTTGGGGTCTGGCGGTGTCACGTTACAGCGCCCATCCAAAGCTTGCCGCAGAGTTGGTGACTTATCTGACCAGTGCGCAGCAGCAAAAACATCGTGCTCTGGCAGGCGGCTATAACCCGGTTATCGAATCGCTCTATCAAGATCCCGAACTGCTCACGGCAATGCCTTATTACAGCCAACTCCATAGCATTCTCAACGATGGGGTCATGCGCCCCGCATCGATAACCGCCGAGCGCTATCCACGGGTCTCCAATGCGTTTTTTGACCGAGTGCATGGTGTGCTGGCGGGCGAACTGCCTGTCGATCAGGCGCTGGCCGAGCTGGAAAGCGAGCTCACTGGCATCAAACGCCGGAACTGGTAAGCCACAAGGAAGGAAATCACCATGTCTGTCTTTTCTACTCATGCACCCTGCGACAAGAGCCTCCCGGCCAGGGAAACACCCGTGCAAAGCCGACGCGTACGCGCCGCCTGGCTGTTCCTGACACCGATGCTGATCTGTCTGGCCCTGGTGGCAGCCTGGCCGCTACTACGGACATTCTGGTTCAGCCTCACCGACGCCAGCCTGGCGGATCCCCGCGGCGGCACCTTCGTCGGCTTGAGCAATTATCTGTTCTACAACGGTGCCAACTGGTCGGGCATTCTGGTCGACCCACAATGGTGGAACGCTGTACGCAACACGTTGCATTTCACGGTGGTTTCGGTGGGATTGGAAGTCGTACTGGGCCTATGGGTGGCTTTGCTGTTGAACACCAAGTTCAGCGGACGCGCCCTGGTACGTGCGTTGATTCTGATTCCGTGGGCGATTCCTACGATTGTCTCAGCGAAGATCTGGTCATGGATGCTTAACGACCAGTTCGGCATCATCAATCACCTGATGCTAAGCCTCGGCATGATTGATGTGCCCCTGGCCTGGACGGCAGACGCTGATCTGTCGATGTGGGCGGTCATCATTGTCGATGTCTGGAAGACCGTACCTTTTGTCACGCTGCTGATGCTTGCTGCCTTGCAGATGTTGCCGAGCGATTGCTACGAAGCCGCCAGGGTCGATGGCATTCACCCGCTGAAAGTATTCTGGCGTGTCACGCTTCCCCTGTTGATGCCCGCGTTGCTGGTGGCGGCGATCTTCCGCATCCTCGACTCCCTGCGGGTATTCGACGTTATCTACGTGCTGACCTCGAACGCTTCGAGCACCATGAGCATGTCTGTCTATGCCCGCCAGCACCTGGTGGAGTTCCAGGACGTTGGCTACGGCAGCGCCGCCTCGACACTGCTGTTTCTGGTCGTGGCAGTGATCGCCATGCTTTATCTCTATCTCGGACGCCATCAACTGGAGGTCCGCTCATGATCCCGCGCCTATTCAAAAAAGCACTGTTGCGCCTCGGATTCTGGTGTCTGATCGGGGTTCTGCTGCTGTATGCGGTCTTCCCTTTCTATTACGCCATAGTGACTTCGCTGAAACCCTCCAGTGCATTGTTCGAGGTGAGCTATTGGATCGATCGCCCCGACTTCTCCAACTATGCGGCGGTGCTCCAGCAAGCCTCGTTCTTGCGGGCTATCGGTAACTCGCTGGTGGTTGCGGTCTGTGTGGTGGCCCTGGCGCTGTTCCTCAGCCTGACCGCCGCCTATGCCTTGGGCAGGGTAAAGTTTCGCGGGCGCGGCACCGTATTGATGTTGGTCCTTGGCGTTTCCATGTTTCCCCAGGTCGCCGTGCTTTCCGGGCTGTTCGAGGTCATCCGCGCGCTGGGCCTATACAACACTTCCTGGGCGCTGATCCTGAGCTACACCATTTTCACCCTGCCCTTCACCGTCTGGGTACTGACCACCTTCATGGGGCAACTGCCCCATGAGTTGGAAGAAGCAGCCATCATGGATGGCGCTTCGCCCTGGGTCACACTTACCCGGGTGCTGTTGCCGCTGCTCTGGCCAGCACTGGTCACCACTGGTTTGTTGGCCTTCATCGCTGCCTGGAATGAGTTTCTTTTTGCCCTGACCTTCACCCTGACAGACCCGCAACGCACGGTGCCGGTCGCCATCGCCTTGATTTCCGGCGGGAGCCCGCATGAGTTGCCCTGGGGGCTGTTGATGGCCGCATCGGTGCTGGTCACCGTCCCACTGGTGATTCTGGTGCTGATCTTCCAGCGCCGAATCGTTTCCGGTCTCACTACCGGCGCGCTAAAGGGTTGATGCCCAACAAATACAAGGAACAGCATCGTGATCAAGTTGAAGCTAGACAACGTGAACAAACAATTGGGCGGCATGCGGATTCTGCGTGATGTCAGCCTGGAGATCGCTGCGGGTGAATTCGTGGTTTTCGTTGGCCCTTCGGGCTGTGGAAAGTCGACCCTGCTGCGACTGATCGCCGGATTGGATTCGATCTGCGACGGTAACCTGCTGATCGACGGGCGTCGGGTCAACGACCTGGAACCGTGCGAACGAGGCGTCGGCATGGTGTTTCAGTCTTATGCGCTGTACCCGCACATGAGTGTCTACGACAACATCAGTTTTGGTCTCAAACTGGCCAAGCTTGAAAAACGCAGCCTGCGCGAACGCGTGCTGAAAACTGCCCAAATCCTGCAACTGGACACACTGCTGCAACGCAAGCCAAAGGAACTGTCTGGAGGCCAGCGTCAGCGTGTGGCAATGGGCCGGGCCATGGCGCGGGAACCGGACATTTTGTTGTTCGATGAGCCGCTGTCCAACCTGGATGCCTCCCTGCGGGTACAGATGCGCAATGAAATCGCCAGGCTGCATGATCGGCTGGGTTCGACCATGATCTACGTCACCCACGATCAGGTTGAAGCGATGACCCTGGCCGACAAAATTGTCGTGCTCAACGGCGGTCGCGTAGAGCAGATCGGTTCACCACGCGAACTTTATGAGCGCCCGGCCAGCCGCTTTGTGGCCGGTTTTCTGGGTTCGCCCAGAATGAACTTTCTTGCAGCGCGCCTGCTTACCCCAGGCGAAAACAGCCTGGTCGAATCCCCTGTATTGGGTATGACGCCCCTGCCCTTCGACAGCTCGAACCTGGCGGCGGACACCCTGCTTAGCCTGGGGATTCGCCCAGAACACGTGTCGCTCACGGCGGCAGAGGGTAGCGCCGGCGTCACCGTGACCGGGGTCGAGTACCTGGGCAGCGAAACTTATGTGCACCTCGACACCGGTCAGGACGAGCCACTGATCTGTCGTTGCGAGGTCAACGCCGGATGGCAATCAGGCGATCGGGTCGAGCTGCAGCTGGATATCGGCAACCTGCACTTGTTCAACTCCGACGGCACGGCCTTGGTACGCCGCGCACTAGCCATTGAAACTCTGCCAGATGGTGCCCCCCTGCATTCCGTACGAGCAGGCGCCCTATGACCTTGTCTTTGAATACCCTGAGCGATCCAATGTCTGCCTCTCTTGACCTCGCACAGCGTGCGCTGAGTGACGGCCTGTCTCGCGTCATCCACGATTATCGTCCCGGCTATCATCTTGCCCCCCAAGCGGGCTGGATGAACGACCCTAACGGGGTGGTGTACTTTCGTGGCGAATATCACGTTTTCTATCAGCACAACCCTTTCGAGGCGAAATGGGGCCCTATGTATTGGGGACATGCCAAGAGTACCGATCTGATCCATTGGCAGCATCTGCCCATTGCGCTGGCGCCCGGCGATGACTTCGACCGTGACGGTTGTTTTTCCGGTAGCGCGGTGGTGTGTGAAGAGTCCTTGGTGCTGATCTACACCGGACATACCTGGCTGGGGGAAGTGGGTGACGAAGGCTCTATCCGTCAAGTGCAGTGCCTGGCCACCAGTATCGATGGTATCCATTTCACCAAGCATGGCGCGGTCATCGATACCCCGCCGCAAGACACCATCATGCATTTTCGTGACCCCAAGGTATGGAAGGAGGATGACGGCTGGTATCTGATTGCCGGCGCACGCCTGGGCGCTGTGCCAATGCTGCCGCTGTACCGCTCCGCGGATCTGCACAACTGGGAGTTCCTTGCCTATGTGTCCAGCGGCAACGAGGGCGATGGCTATATGTGGGAATGCCCGGATCTGTTTCGACTGAACGGACAGGATGTACTGCTTTACTCCCCCCAGGGCATGCAGCCCCAAGGTTACGAACGGCTTAACAAGTACCAGACCGGTTATCGAGTCGGCCGACTCGACAGCAAATGGCACTTCAACGGCGGGCCTTTTATCGAACTGGATAACGGCCACGATTTCTATGCCGCGCAAACGCAACTGGCCGCCGATGGTCGGCGCCTTGTATGGGCCTGGCTCGACATGTGGGAAAGCCCGATGCCAAGCACCGTCCATCACTGGTGCGGCATGCTCGGTTTGCCGCGTGAACTTGAACTATGCGCCGATCGCCTTTGCGTCTATCCGGCACGGGAGCTCACGGCTCTACGCAAGGCCCCCTTTGCGAGCACACCCTGGTGGGATGAGTCGGGAACCCGGCGGGTACCGGAGGTGAATGGCGATATGCTCGAAATCCATGTGCATCTGGATCTGCTTGGTTGCACTGAAGGCCAACTGGGAATCGCCTTGCGTTGCAGCGACGATGGCCACGAAGAAACCCGGCTCTACTACGATGCGTTGCTGCAGCGTCTGGTGCTTGACCGTAGCCACTCAGGAGCGCAAGTCACAGGTCAACGCAGCGTGTCGATAGACCGGACACAAGAGCGACTGGAACTGCGTGTGTTCCTCGATCGCTCGTCCATCGAGGTGTTCGACGAAAACGGGCGCTTCACCCTCAGTAGTCGCCTCTATCCGCAGCCCGATAGTTTGGGCGTGAAGCTTTTCGCAAGCGGCAATGGCGGGCGTGTCTGCATTCCCAGGGCATGGCCTCTCGCCTCGGGATGGGCGTGAACGGCGTCATTCAGTCGCGAGAAGTCCGGGTCATGTGTCATGATTATCCGTCAACCTGACCGGTCCCGCCTCGCATGACTTCAGTGAAAGACGTTGCACAGCTGGCCGGCGTGTCCCTGATGACGGTTTCTCGAGCGCTCAACAACCCGGAAAAACTGAGCCCCGAAACCTACCAGCGGGTCCGTCGCGCCATTGATGAACTGCAATTCGTACCTAGCCTGTCGGCACGCAGGATTCGGGGCGACAACCTCCTGACGCGAACCATCGGTGTGTTCGCGCTGGATACCGCGACCACCCCCTTCGCCGTCGAGCTCCTGCTGTCCATCGAACAGACCGCGCAGCAAGCGGGCTGGAATGTATTTATCCTCAACCTGTTAAGCAACCCGCCCACCGACCAGAACATCGACCTGATGTTGTCGCACCGCCCGGACGGGTTGATCTTCAGCGCCATGGGTTTACGCCAGGTGAGCATTCCCGAGCGTTTGAAGAGCAAGCCCCTGGTCCTCGCCAATTGCCTGGCGGATGACAGTCGCCTCGTCAGTTATGTCCCGGACGACGAAACAGGGCAGTATCGCGCCGTACATTACGCGTTGAGCCAAGGCTATCGGCGCCCGCTGTGTATCAATCTGCCGAAACAGAGCCTGGCCTGGGGACTGCGACAAAAAGGCCTGCTAGATGCCTGTCGGACATTCGGGCTGGCCCCGGACGCACTCCTGCAATACGACCTCTCCAATCATGACGCCTATGATGAAACCGCGGCGATCCTCGATCGACATATCGTTGATGGCCGCCCCCAATTCGACATTCTGATCTGTGGCAACGATCGCATCGCATTTTGTGCTTATCAGGTGCTGTTGGGCTGCGGTTTGAAGATTCCCAATGATGTCGCCGTACTCGGCTACGACAACATGATCGGTATCGCCGAACTATTCATCCCCCCGCTGACCACGGTGCAACTGCCCTACTACGAGATTGGTCGCAATGCTACCCGGCACCTGATCGAGGCCCTTGAGGTATCGGGAGCCCAGCAAGTTGATTGTCCATTGGTGGTCAGGGCCTCGCTATGAGGCGTTGACGGCTCTGCAAATGGCTGCTCCGGTCAATGCAATGACACAGCCTTTGCATTCCACGCAACAGTGATTTGCCATTTGCGGAATAGATAGCACCCTAATAAAAAGCGCATGCTAGAGGGCTGGGATCGGATTGATATCATTCCGAATGATAGTTACCTTCGCTTCATTCGATTCGTCTGAAACCGGCCCTCACAGCATGATCCGCCCATCTCAATAGATTGGCGGACTCCCCCCATGGAACAGTCACTTAAACTTTTGCGCTTTCCTTTGGCTGCCTTGGCAGTCGTAGTGATGAGTGCTTGCGGTAAAGCGCCCGTGGCGGCAGGTGGTGCAATGCCGGCGGCCAAGGTCAGCGTGGCCAAGGTCATTGAACAACCGGTCAACGAATGGGACGAGTTCACCGGACGCCTCGAAGCCCCGGAAACCGTCGAGATCCGTCCGCGCGTATCGGGCCAGATCGACTCAGTCGCCTTCACTGAAGGCGCACTGGTGAAGAAAGGCGACCTGCTATTCCAGATCGACCCACGCCCCTACCAGGCTGAAGTCCATCGTCTCGAAGCCCAACTGCAACAAGCCCGCGCCAGCGCCAGCCGCAGCGCCAACGAGGCTGAGCGCGGCAAGCGCCTGTTGAGCAGCAATGCGATTTCCGCCGAACTGGCCGACACCCGCAGCAGCTCCGCCCAGGAATCCAAGGCCGCGGTCGACGCCACCCAGGCGCAGCTGGACCTGGCAAAACTGAACCTGAGCTTCACCCGTGTCACCGCCCCGATCAGCGGCCGCGTCAGCCGTGCCGAAATCACCGCCGGCAACATTGTCAGTGCCGATGTCACGGCGCTGACCAGCGTGGTTTCCACCGACAAGGTCTACGCCTACTTCGACGCCGACGAGCGGGTCTACCTCAAATACACCCAGCTCGCGCGCCAGGGCAAACGTGGCCAGAGCACCCCGGTATACCTTGGCCTGTCCAACGAAACCGGCAACCCGCACCTGGGCCAGATGAACTTCGTCGACAACCAGGTCAACCCCAAGACCGGCACCATTCGCGGTCGCGCGGTGTTCGACAACAGCGACGGCGCCTACACCCCAGGCCTGTATGCACGCCTGAAGCTGGTCGGTAGCGGCACCTACGCCGCCGTGCTGATCAACGACGAAGCCGTGGGCACCGACCTTGGCAAGAAATTCGTGCTGGTCATGGACGCCGACAAGAAGACCGTTTACCGCTCGGTCGAGCTGGGTCCGAAAATCGAAGGGTTGCGCATCGTGCGTAGCGGCCTGAACAAGGATGACACCATCATCGTCAAGGGCCTGCAACGTGTTCGTCCGGGTTCGCCGGTGGATCCGGAAGTGATCCCGATGGCCTCCAAGGAAACCCTCGCGGCCCTGGCCCTACAAAAACAAGCCCTGGAAGCCAGCAACCTGCCCCAGGTCACACCCGCCAAGAGCGCTCCGGTACCGGCTACCAAGCTGGCCGTAGTGACGCCACGCGGTTAAGGGATACACACGATGAATTTTTCCCAGTTCTTCATATCAAGACCGATTTTCGCGGCGGTGCTTTCGCTGCTGATCCTGATCGCGGGCGCCATCTCGCTGTTCCAACTGCCCATCAGCGAATACCCGGAAGTGGTACCGCCGACCGTGGTGGTGCGTGCCAACTTCCCCGGCGCCAACCCCAAGGTGATCGGTGAAACCGTGGCCGCACCGCTGGAACAGGCGATCACCGGTGTCGAGAACATGCTCTACATGTCCTCGCAATCCACCGCCGACGGCAAGCTGACCCTGACCATCACCTTCGCCCTGGGCACCGACCTGGATAACGCGCAGGTGCAGGTGCAGAACCGCGTGACCCGCACCGAGCCCAAGCTCCCGGTGGAAGTGACCCGTATCGGTATCACCGTCGACAAGGCTTCGCCCGACCTGACCATGGTCGTGCACTTGACCTCGCCGGACAAACGCTACGACATGCTCTACCTGTCCAACTACGCCTTGCTCAATATCAAGGACGAATTGGCCCGCCTTGGCGGCGTCGGTGACGTGCAGCTGTTCGGCATGGGCGACTACTCCCTGCGGGTCTGGCTCGATCCGAACAAGACCGCTTCGCGCAACCTGACTGCCACCGATGTGGTCAACGCCATTCGCGAGCAGAACCGCCAGGTCGCGGCCGGTCAGTTGGGTGCGCCACCCGCCCCCAACGCCACCAGCTTCCAGCTCTCGGTCAATGCCCAGGGTCGCCTGGTCTCCGAAGAAGAGTTCGAGAACATCGTGATTCGTGCCGGCGACGACGGCGAGATCACCCGCCTGAAAGATATCGCCCGGGTCGAGCTCGGCTCCAGCCAGTACGCCCTGCGCTCGCTGCTGAACAACCAGCCGGCGGTAGCGATCCCGATCTTCCAGCGGCCGGGCTCCAACGCCATCGAAATCTCCAACGAAGTCCGCGCCAAGATGACCGAGTTGAAGAAGGCCTTCCCCGAAGGCATGGACTTCAGCATTGTCTATGACCCGACGATTTTCGTACGCGGCTCCATCGAAGCAGTGGTCCACACCCTGTTCGAAGCGCTGATCCTCGTCGTGCTGGTGGTGATCCTGTTCCTGCAGACCTGGCGCGCCTCGATCATCCCGCTGGTCGCCGTGCCGGTGTCGTTGATCGGTACCTTTGCGGTCATGCACCTGTTCGGCTTCTCGCTCAACGCCCTGTCACTGTTCGGCCTGGTGCTGGCCATCGGTATCGTGGTGGACGACGCCATCGTGGTGGTGGAGAACGTCGAACGAAACATCGGCCTGGGCCTCAATCCGGTGGAAGCCACCAAGCGCGCCATGCGTGAAGTGACCGGTCCGATCATCGCCACGGCGCTGGTACTGTGTGCGGTGTTTATCCCGGCGGCCTTTATCTCCGGGCTGACCGGGCAGTTCTACAAGCAGTTCGCCCTGACCATCGCCATCTCCACCGTGATTTCGGCATTCAACTCGCTGACCTTGTCGCCAGCGCTGGCCGCGGTGCTGCTCAAAGGTCACGACGCACCGAAGGATGGTTTCTCCAAGTTCCTCGACAAACTGCTGGGCGGCTGGCTGTTCCGTCCGTTCAACCGCTTCTTCGACCGCGCCAGCCATGGTTATGTCGGCACCGTGACCCGCGTTATCCGGGCCAGCGGCATCGCCCTGGTGCTGTACGCCGGCCTGATGGTCCTGACCTGGTTCGGTTTCGCCAGCACCCCGACCGGTTTCGTCCCGGCCCAGGACAAGCAATACCTGGTGGCCTTCGCCCAACTGCCGGATGCGGCGAGCCTGGACCGCACTGAAGACGTGATCAAGCGTATGTCCGACCTGGCCCTGAAACAGCCTGGCGTGGAAAGCGCGGTGGCCTTCCCTGGCCTGTCGATCAACGGTTTCACCAACAGCCCGAACGCCGGTATCGTCTTCGTGACGCTGAAGCCTTTCGACCAGCGCAAGGACCCGAGCCAGTCCGCCGGGGCCATTGCCGGCGCCCTGAACGGCAAGTTCGCGGGGATCCAGGAAGCCTACATGGCGATCTTCCCGCCACCACCGGTACAAGGCCTGGGCACCATCGGCGGTTTCCGCCTGCAGATCGAAGACCGCGGCAACCTCGGTTACGACGAGCTGTACAAAGAAACCATGAACATCATCGGCAAGAGCCGCAGCGTGCCGGAACTGGCCGGGTTGTTCACCAGCTACACGGTCAACGTGCCACAGGTCGATGCGGCTATCGACCGGGAAAAGGCCAAGACCCACGGCGTCGCCGTCAGCGACATCTTCGACACCCTGCAGATCTACCTGGGTTCGCTGTATGCCAACGACTTCAACCGCTTCGGTCGCACCTATCAGGTCAACGTCCAGGCCGAACAGCAGTTCCGCCTTGAGTCCGACCAGATCGGCCAACTGAAAGTACGTAACAACAAAGGCGAGATGATCCCGCTGGCGACCTTTATCAAGGTCAGCGACACCTCGGGGCCGGACCGCGTCATGCACTACAACGGCTTTATCACCGCGGAAATCAACGGCGCCGCGGCACCGGGCTACAGCTCCGGCCAGGCCCAGGTGGCCATCGAGAAGCTGCTCAAGGCTGAATTGCCCAACGGCATGACCTACGAGTGGACCGACCTGACCTACCAGCAGATCCTCTCGGGCAATACCGCGCTGTTCGTGTTCCCACTCTGCGTACTGCTGGCGTTCCTGGTACTGGCCGCCCAATACGAAAGCTGGAGCCTGCCACTGGCGGTGATCCTGATCGTGCCGATGACGTTGCTGTCGGCCATTACCGGGGTGATTGCCTCGGGTGGCGACAACAACATCTTCACCCAGATCGGCTTGATCGTACTGGTGGGCCTGGCGTGCAAGAACGCGATTCTGATCGTCGAGTTCGCCAAGGATAAGCAGGAAGAAGGCCTCGATCCGCTGAGCGCGGTGCTGGAAGCCTGCCGCCTGCGTCTGCGGCCGATTCTGATGACCTCCTTCGCCTTCATCATGGGCGTGGTACCCCTGGTGTTCTCCAGCGGTGCCGGTGCCGAGATGCGCCATGCCATGGGTGTCGCGGTGTTCTCCGGGATGCTCGGGGTGACCTTCTTCGGTCTGCTGCTGACGCCAGTGTTCTATGTATTGATTCGCCGCTTTGTCGAGCGCAGCGACGCTCGCAAGGCCGCCCGGGCCCTCAAGCTGGAGGCGCAACAATGAGCAATCTGAAAGCCTTTCTGCCGAGCCTGCTGGTACTGGCGCTGGCCGCCTGTACGGTTGGCCCGGACTACAAGGCGCCGGCCACGGAGAAGGCGAACATCACCGCCGCCACCGACGGCAGCGCCGGACAGAAGAACTATGACCGCGCACGTTTCCAGGGTATCTGGTGGCAGCAGTTCGACGATCCGACCCTGAACCAGCTGGTGACTCAGTCACTGGCCGGCAACCGTGAATTGCGCGTGGCCTTCGCCCGCTTGAAAGCGTCGCGGGCGATCCGCGACGATGTCAGCGACGATGCCATGCCGACCATCACCAGTCGTGCCAGCGCCAACGTCGGCAAGGGCCAGGTGCCGGGTACCACCGAGCAACGGGTCAATAGCGAACGCTATGACCTGGGCCTGGACATGGCCTGGGAAGTCGACCTGTTCGGCCGTATCCGCCGCAACCTGGAAGCCGCCGATGCCGACCAGCAGGTGGCCGAAGCCGACCTATACCAGCTGCAAGTCACCATGATTGCCGAACTGGTGGACGCCTATGGTCAACTGCGCGGCGCGCAACTGCGGGAAAAGATCGCCGTGGCCAACCTGAAGAACCAGCAGGAGTCCAAGGGCATCACCGAAAGCCTGCGTGACGTCGGCGTCGGCGATCAGCTCGACGTGGTCCGTGCCGATGCGCGTCTGGCGGCGGTCGAGGCCACGGTGCCACAACTGCAGGCCGAGCAGGCCCGCGAGCGCAACCGTATCGCGACCTTGCTGGGCGAGCGCCCGGACACCCTGTCGGTGGATCTGGGGCCGAAGGACCTGCCGGCGATTTCCAAGGCTTTGGCCATTGGCAATCCGGGCGACCTGCTGCAACGCCGTCCGGATATCGTCAGCGCCGAACGCAAGCTGGCCGCCGCCACCGCGCGGATCGGCGTGGCCAAGGCCGACCTGTTCCCACGGGTCAGCCTCAGTGGCTTCCTCGGCTTTACCGCCGGGCGTGGTTCGCAGATCGGCTCGTCCGCCGCCAACGCCTGGGCCCTGGGCCCGAGCATCACCTGGCCGGCGTTCAACCTCGGTAGCGTCAGGGCCCGCTTGCGCGGGGCCAACGCCGAAGCCGAAGGCGCCCTCGCCAGTTACGAGCAGCAAGTGTTGCTGGCTTTGGAAGAATCGCAGAACGCCTTCAGTGATTACGGCAAGCGCCAGCAGCGCCTGATCTCGCTGATTCGCCAGAGCGAATCGAGCCGTGCCGCCGCCGACCTGGCTGCGATTCGCTACCGCGAAGGTACCGCCGACTTCCTGGTCCTGCTCGACGCCCAGCGCGAACGCCTGGCCGCCGAGGACAGCCAGGCCCAGGCCGAGACCGACCTGTATCGCGGCATCGTGGCGATCTACAAGTCCCTGGGTGGCGGCTATGAGCCGCAAACAGTGGCCAGCAGCAACTGATTCAAGACCTCCCGGGGTTGGATGCCCTCCGACCCTTTTTCAGCCCCGCACCACCTTGGTGGCGGGGCTTTTTTTCGCCCGGACTCCAGCCTGTCAGCCCCAAGCGCCTTTGGCCCCGGGGCTTTTTCAAGCAGCGACTTGGCCTTTTCAGGCCATCTCGGGATATGCTCACCTCCGGGGCCGCGATGATAGCCATGTGCTCCGACAGGACTGAAGGTCAAAAGGGGTTGGGCAATGTCGCAGTCAGTCTTCCAGTTGTTCCTGACCCATCGCCTTGCCGCACTGGCCGGTGCCGACTCATTGCGAGCCATCCGCGAAGGGTTGCTGTGGTTGCTGCCGTGCCTGCTGGTGTCGACGGCGTTCCTGATCCTGTCGGCCTGCGCACGCCTGGCGGGGCTGCCCGACGACGAGGTGAACTTCCTCGCCGGGCTGCACGAGAAAATCAGCGGCGTCCTGCCCTTGCTGGTGGCCGCGTCCATCGGCTATATGCTCGCCATCCGCTATCGCCTGCCCCAGGTGCCGGTGGCCTTCCTGTGCCTGGCCCATGTGGAAATCGCCATCTACCTGCTCAGCGACTTTCCCCGCGCCGCCGCAACCCTGGTGCTGTTTATCGCCATTGCCTCGCCGCTGATCAACGTACCGATCATGGCCTGGCTGTACCGCCAGTCCTGGACCCGCCTGGTACGGGAAAACGTGGTCGGTTTCAATGTGCGCGACAGCATCAATGCGGTGGTCCCGGGCCTGCTCACCACCGCCCTGCTGGTCATCGCACTGTCGCTGCTGTTGCAGATTCCCCTGATCGCCCAGATGCAGGTGCCCTTCGACCGCGAGGCGCTGGACCATCCTTACCGCTACGGCGCGCTGATCAGCGCCAGTAACTCGGTCCTGTGGTTCTTCGGTATTCATGGCCTGCACGCCATGCAGCCAGTGTTCAGCGTCCTCGACGAGGCGGTGAATATCAATCAGATCAACCTCGCCGCCGGGGAGCCGCATCGCTATATCCTCAACAGCGGCCTGCTGGGCTGCTTCGCCTTTATCGGTGGCTCCGGCGCCTCGTTGTCGCTGATCGTCGCCGTGCTGCTGTTTACCCGTGATCGCTCCTTGCGCCTGCTGGCCCTGGCCGCGGTGCCGCTGTCGCTGTTCAACGTCAATGAGATTCTGCTGTTCGGTTTGCCGATCATTCTCAACCCGCGCCTGTTCATCCCGTTCCTGCTCACCCCGATGCTCAACGCACTGCTGGCGGTGGCGGCGGTTCAGGCCGGCTGGGTGGCGCCGATGGTCACCGGCATGCCGCTGAACTCGCCGGTGTTGCTCAACGCCTACCTGAGCACCAACGGCGACTGGGCCGCGGTGGTCCTGCAACTGGTCCTGCTCGGTATCGGCAGCCTGATCTACGCCCCCTATGTGATGGGCCTGCACCGCCAGCAGGAAAGCGACGACGGCATCTATATCAAGTCCTTCGACACCACCTTTCGCAGCCTGGAGGAAAAGGGTCGGCTGTTCGAGCTCGACCCGGTGGCGGCCGCGTACAAGAACGACGCTCGCCGGGCCCGGGAGCTGGAGCGGATCCGCCAGATCAGCGAATACGAGTTTTACCTGGAGTTCCAGCCACAGATTTCCAAGACCAGCGGCCTGTGCACCGGTTGCGAGGCGCTGATGCGCGTCCGCGACACGGACGGCAACACCCATTTACCCTGGGAATTCCTCAAGTGGCTGGGCCAGGCCAAGCTGATGCCGGATGTCGACCTGTGGGTAGCCTCCCAGGCACTGGAGCAACATCGGCGCTGGCGCAAAGCCGGCTTCGAACTGCCGATGACCATCAATGTGACCGGCGCCACCCTGGGCGTGCCGGAGTACGGCGAGCGCTTGCTGGAGATCCTCGCCCAGGCCCAGGGGATGATCTCCATCGAGCTGACCGAGGACGCCCTGGTCGGCGATATCCAGGTGATCAATCGCCTGACCGAACGCCTGCACGGTTTCGGCGCCAAACTGTATATCGATGACTTCGGCACCGGTTATTCGGCGTTGAGTTACCTGCACCAGTTCAAGATCGACTGCATCAAGATCGACCGCAGTTTTGTCGTCGCCCACTGCCATCCCGAGGGTGCGCGGGTCTTGAATGGCATGCTGCGACTGTGTGAAGCCTTGAATCTGGGGATCATCGTCGAGGGCGTGGAAACCCAGGAGCAGTACGACGCCCTGCACTCGTCCACGGAACTGGTGATCCAGGGCTGGTACTTCAGCAAGGCGATCCCCGGCGAACGGATGCCGGAATTCGTCCGCCAGCGACAAGCATTGCCGCGGGAGAGCAGCGGCTTGATGCTGCCGGGCTGACCTGCCGCCGGAGCCGGAGCCGGAGCCGGTGGACTATGTGTTGACCTGAGTCGCGGGTTTGACTCCTGAACGCGGCTGACCGAAGCTGGTACATTCAGCAAACGCTCGCCAGCTCACGGACCCTGCATGACGAAGCCCCACCGCTACCTGCTTACCAGCCTGTTGCTGCTGCTTGCCCTTGGCCTTGTCTGGCACTGGCTGCCCGGCAAGCTCGCCGCCCCCCAGGCCCCACATATCAATTACGGCCAGGCGCTGAAGCAGGCGCATAATGGCCTGCCCGGCGCGGCACGGGTGCTCTACCAGCAACTGGCGCGGACCGATCTGACGGATGCCCGCCGGGCCGCCTTGCATGCCGAACTGCCCAATTACCCCAGTCCACGGGCTTTGAAGCTGGCCGATAAGGATTTGCAGAATCCCTCGCCAGTGGTCCGCGAGGCGGCGATCGAGAGCATTGTCGGCCTGGTTCCGGGGGCCCAGCGCAGCCTGTTGCTCGGCCCGGTGCTCGAAGACCGCGAGCAATCCGTGCGCTTCGCCGCCGCCAACGCCATGCTCGGTTTGTCAGCGGATGACCAGGGCTTGTATTACGGTCCGCTGCAACAGGTGGTGGACGAGTACGAACGGACCCTGGCCGCCCAGTCGGAAAGCGCCGAGGCGCAGTTCCAACTGGCGCGGTTGTACCTGCATGAGGGGCAATTGGACAAGGCGCAGGCGGCGCTGGAGCACGTCTCGCGGCTGGAACCGGACAACCTCAAGGCGCTGGTGGCCCAGGTCGAGTTGCTGGACAAGCGCGGGCAACCGGACCAGGCCCGGCAGTTGCTGGCCAAGCAGTTGCAGGTACAACCGCAATCGGCCTACCTGCAACATGCCCTCGGCGTCTGGCTGCTGCGCCACGGCCAGACCGAACTCGCCGTACTGGGGCTGGCCAAAGCGGTGGAGTTGCAACCGGAAAACGCCGAGTACCGCTACAAGCTCGCCACCACCTTGCATGACTTGCAGCAGATCGAGGCGGCCCAGCGGCAACTGGAAGAGATCGTCCAGCGCCAACCGTCGAACCGCAAGGCGCGGGTGCTGCTGATCAGCTACTGGAAGGAAACCGGGCAGTTGCAGAATGTGCAGATTCTGCTTGCCCAGCTGGAGCAACAGAATCCGGATGATCCGGCGTTGCAGCAGGGATTGTAGGCACCCGTTTGCTGCGGGCGGCGTTCCGACGCTGAGGCCCTTGTTACATCGCCGGCAAGCCGGCGCCTACAGGGGGTACGGCGCTCCAGACTCACGCCAGCAGCTTGCGGATCTGTTCCTGGAGCACATCCAGGTCGAACGGCTTGGCCAGGATCGGCGCACTGTGGGCGATGGGACTGTGGGATTCACGGATTTCCGCCGGGTAACCACTGATGAAAATCACCTTGAGGTCCGGACGCAGCTTGACCGCGGGCTCGGCGATGTCCACTCCGGAAATACCCCCGGGCAAACGAAAATCGGTGATCATCAGGTCCAGGTTGGGTTTGCTCGCCAGGATCGCGAACGCCTCTTCGCCATTTTCCGCCTGCAACACCCGATACCCTTCGTGGGAGAGGTAGGTGGAAAGCACCAGCAGGATCGAGGCATCGTCCTCGACGATCAGTACGACGTCTTGTGCATCTTCACTCATGGGAAGCCTTCATTCTTAAAATTGCTGCCAATACGACCATCGGCTCAGCCAGAGGTTGCGTCTGATGTCGGCTTTTCCTACAGAGGCAGGCAAACGCAGAACAAAGCCCCTTCGCCAAGGGTACTCTCGACGGTGATGCGACCACCATGGGCCGCGACAATCTGCTCGGAAATAAACAAGCCCAGGCCCAGCCCGGCGGCGGCATGACTGCCGGAAACCCGCTCGAACTGCTGGAAGATCCGCGCCTGGTCATCTTCGCTGATACCGATGCCACGGTCACGCACTTCAATTCGGGCCTCATGCCCGTGGCGGTAGACGCGCACTTCGATCGGGCTCTTGGCGCCGTAGCGCAAGGCGTTGGTCAGCAGGTTGGAGACAACCTGCTCGATACGGAACTCATCCCACTCGCCTTCCAGTGAAGCGTCCCCGCAATAGCTGACCGTCGACTCGGCCGCGGCCACCTGCGGCGCGAAGCCCTCCAGAAACTTGTCCACCAGGCGCACCAGGTCCAGGCGCGCGGGACGGATCGACAGTTTGCCGGTACGGATGCGCGAAACGTCGAGCATGTCTTCGATCAGGCGAATCAGGCTCTGGATCTGCCGCTCGTCGCGCGCGACCATGCTACGCATCTTGTCCAGGGTGAAGGCGGCCGCATTGTCCCGGGCCAGGTGCATCTTGCGCAGCTGGGTTTCCAGGATCAGCCCGTTGAGCGGTGTGCGCACTTCATGGGAAACGATCGACATGAAGTCGTCGCGCATGCGCACCGCGTGCTGCAGCTCTTCCTGGGTCGCCTGCAGCTTTTGCAGCAGCAGTCCCTGCTCGCGACGACTCTGCTCGAGGGCCTCGACCTGCAGCTTCATTGCCTTGCTTTGGCGGTAGAGGTCGACAAAGACACTGACCTTGCTCTTCACCGCATGAGGGTCGAGGGGTTTGTGCAGAAAGTCCACCGCGCCGCTCTCGTAACCCTTGAAGGCGTAGTTGCGCTCGCGACCGGCGGCACTGACAAAGACGATGGGAATATTCTTGGTTTTCTCGGTACCGCGCATCAACTCGGCCAGTTCGAAGCCATTCATACCCGGCATCTGCACATCGAGAATGGCCATGGCGAACTCGTGCTGAAGCAGCAGCGACAGTGCTTCGTCGGCCGACAGTGCCTTGTAGACAATGCGGCCCTCGCGCTTGATCAGCGCTTCCAGCGCCAGCAGATTCTCCGGCAGATCGTCAACAATCAGCAGTTTGGCCTGGATAGTACTCAGCATGTCATTTGTTCCAGCTCGACAAGCAGGCGGCCGATGCCCTGCAAAGAAAGAAGGTAGTCCGGCTGGTGCAACGCCAACGCGGCTTCAGGCATGGTTGCCACCCGGGCGTCGTTCGGGTCTTGCACCACGGTCAGGCCACCCTGGCGCTGGATCTGCAGCAGACCCGCGGCGCCGTCCTGATTGGCGCCGGTCAAGAGTATGCCCAGCAGGCGTGAACCGTAAGCGTCCGCCGCCGACTCGAAGAGATAATCGATCGAGGGCCGGGAATAATGCACCCGCTCTTCGCGGCTTAAGGAAAAGCTGCGGTCCTGTTCGATGGACAGGTGATAACCAGGGGCGGCGAAGTACAGGGTGCCTGGCACGATGCTCTCTTTGTCGTCCGCCTCTTTCACCGGCAACGCCAGGCGTCGCCCGAACACCTCGGCCAACTGGCTGCGATGCCCTTCCGGCATATGCAGGACGATCACGATCGGCAGGCTGAACCGCGCCGGCAGCGCGCCGAACACCGTCATCAGAGCTTCGACCCCGCCTGCCGAAGCGCCCACGACCACCGCCTCGAGCCGTTTGCGGTCAGTGCTTTGCTGTAGCGGGCCGTTCATGATTTACGGTAGATCCGTGCTTGTTTGACCAATGCTTCGAACCGCTTGCCATAGGCGGAAAAATCCAGCGTCTCCTTGCTGCCCAGCACCAGGAAACCCCGGTGGCACAAGGACTCGTGAAATAAACTGAAGGCTCGATCCTGAAGTTTTTTATTGAAATAAATCAATACGTTACGACACGAAATTAATTGTGTTTCGGAGAATACACTATCCGTCGCCAGGCTGTGATCGGCAAAGGTCACGTTTTCCCGTAGGGTCTTGTCGAAAATCGCGTAGCCGTAGGCCGAGTTGTAGTACTCGGCAAAGTCGCGCTGGCCTCCGGACGCCCGGTAGTTGTCGGCATAGGTGCGTACGTTGTCCAGGGTAAAGATGCCCTGCTTGGCTTTTTCCAATGAATGCGGGTTGATATCGGTGGCATAGATGATCGTGCGTTCGAGCAAACCCTCTTCGCGCAGCAGGATCGCCATGGAGTACACCTCTTCCCCGGTGCTGCACCCGGCGACCCAGATCTTGATCGACGGATAGGTCTTGAGCAGCGGCACCACCTCCTGGCGGATCGCCAGGAAATGGCCGGGATCACGAAACATCTCGCTGACCGGAATGGTCAGGAACTGCAGCAACTGCATGAATGCCGCCGGATTGTGCAGCACCCGTTCCTGCAGCGCCGAAATGGTCGCGCAATCAAGCTGACGCAGGGCATGCAGGACCCGGCGTTTGACGGACGCACCGGAATAATCGCGAAAATCGTAGCTGTACTTGAGGTAGATCGCCTCGATCAACAACCGCAACTCGATGTCGGAACTTCGATCCACTAGATCCTTTCCATCTTCGGTAGCCATACACGGATCAACGAGAACAATCGATCCAGATCAATCGGTTTGGCCAGGTAGTCGTTGGAGCCGGCCTGCAGGCAGCGCTCCTGGTCATCCTTCATCGCCTTGGCCGTGACCGCGATAATCGGCAGTTTGCGCCAGCGCGGGTCCTTGCGGATTTCCAGGGTCGCTTCGTAACCGTCCATCTCCGGCATCATCACATCCATCAACACCAGGTCGATGTCCTCCACTTCGTTGAGTCGCTCAATCGCCTCACGGCCATTACGGCCAATTTCGACAATCGCGCCCTTATGCTCCAGCGCACTGGTCAAGGCGAAGATATTGCGCACATCGTCGTCCACCAGCAGGATCTTGCGCCCTTCGAAGACCTTGTCGCGACTGCGGGCGGTCTTGAGCATGCGCTGTCTTTCATGGGACAGCTGGGATTCGACTTTGTGCAGAAAGAGTGTCACTTCATCGAGCAGGCGCTCCGGCGAGCGCGCGCCCTTGATGATGATCGAGCGTGAATACTTGTGCAGCTCGGCCTCTTCGTCGCGGGTCAGGTTGCGCCCGGTATAGACGATCACTGGCGGAAAGGCACGGATGTCTTCGGTGGACATGCGCCGGAGCAGTTCGTTGCCGAGCATGTCCGGCAGTTTGAGGTCGATGATCATGCAGTCGAAGACATCGGTGCGCAGCAGATCGAGGGCTTCCTGGGCAAAACCCACGGCGGTGATCTCGATATCGTCGTCGCCGATCAGCCGGGCGATGCTGTCGCGTTGCAGGTCGTCGTCTTCCACCAGCAGCACGCGCTTGAGCTTCTGGGTCAGCTTGGCTTCCAGGCGCGTGAAGATCTCCTTGAGTTCGTCGCGAGTGGTCGGCTTGAGCGCATAGCCCATGGCGCCCATGTGCATGGCGACCTCGGTGCGATCCTCCACGGAAATCACATGCACCGGGATATGTCGGGTCGGCGCCTGTTCCTTGAGGCGCTGCAGCACCGTCAGGCCAGAGTGATCCGGCAGGCGCATGTCCAGCAGGATCGCGTCGGGGATGAACTGGGCGGAGAGCTCGAAACCCTCGTCCGCGCCATGGGCCACCAGGCATTGGTAGCCCAGTTCATGGGCCAGGTCGTAGAGAATCTGGGCAAATTTCGGTTCATCTTCGATCACCAGGATACAGCGGCTGGTGAACGGGCCTTTTTCACGGTCGTCGGCAAAACGCTGGATCGGTGCTTCCACGACCAGTGGTGGCCGATTGCGCGGCGGGTCCAGTGACTCCAGCGGCGCCGGGGGTGCCACCACCGGCGCGGGGCCCGCGCCGTCGCGGCGTTCCACATAACGCTCCGGCAACACCAGGGTAAACACACTGCCTTGCCCGGGCTGGCTGGCCACGTTGATGGAACCTCCGAGCAGCGCCGCCAGATCGCGAGAAATCGACAGGCCAAGACCGGTGCCGCCATAACGGCGGTTGGTGGTGCCGTCCGCCTGGCGGAACGCCTCGAAGATGCTCTCGTGTTGTTCGGCGGCGATACCGATGCCCGAGTCGCGGACGGCAAAGGCAATACCGACACCGGGTTGGCGCGACACGCTCAGGCTGACCCGGCCCGTCTCGGTGAACTTGATGGCGTTGGACAGCAGGTTCTTCAGCACCTGTTCCAAGCGCTGGCGATCGGTGAACAGCGTCGCTGGCAGGTCGCCACGCATCTCGAGCTCAAAGCCCAACTGTTTGTCACCGGCCAGTGGCTCGAACATATTGCGCAGCCCCTCCACCAGACGCTCGATGCTGGTATTTTCCGGGCGCAGCTCCAACTTGCCCGCCTCGACTTTGGAGATATCGAGGATGTCGTTGATCAGGTTGAGCAAATCGTTGCCCGCGCTGTAGATCGATTCAGCGAACTTGACCTGTTCCGCCGTGAGGTTCTCCTGCGGGTTCTCCGCCAGCAGCTTGGACAGGATCAGCGAACTGTTGAGCGGCGTACGCAGCTCATGGGACATGTTGGCAAGAAACTCGGATTTGTACTTGCTCGAACGCTGCAGCTCCTCGGCACGCTCCTCGAGCTGGATCTGGGCCAGGTTCAGCTGGTTGTTCTTGAGGTCCATCGCGTCGCGCTGCGCGGCCAGGGCCAGGGCTTGTTCGGCCAACTGTTCGTTGGTCTGTTCGAGTTCGCTCTGCTGGCTTTCCAGGTGAACCTGCGATTCCTTGAGCACCTGGGACTGTTCTTCCAGTTCCTCGTTGGCGGTCTTCAGCTCTTCCTGCTGGACTTGCAGCTCTTCGTTGAGCTGCTGGGTCTCGGCCAGGACCTCCTGCAAGCGCTGGCGGTAACGCGCGGCCTCGATGGAAGTGCCAATATTGTCGGCGATCAGTTCCAGCAGTTCGATGTCACGTTCGTTCAGCGGACGCAGGAAACCCAGCTCAATCACCCCGTTGACCCGCTCATCGTTAGTGGTCGGCACCACCAGCACACTGCGCGGCGACCCCTCGCCCAGGCCCGAACTGACCTTGAAGTAATCCATCGGCACTTCGTCCAGGCGGATCAGACGGCCCTGGCCGGCGGCTTGGCCAACCAGGCCTTCATCGTTGAAGATCGCCTGTTCCTGCCGATCCTGCTCGCGGGAAAAACCATAGCTGGCGACACGGGTCAGGCCCCCCTGCTCTTCGCGGACATACAATGCCGCCACAGCGCTGCCCATGTACTGGGCGCAGAATTGCAGGATATTGCGCCCCAGCAGATTCAGGCTCAGTTGGCCCAGCACCTGCTCGGCCAGCTCGGTCTGGCCACTGCGTAGCCAGGCTTGCTGTTCCAGCCGTTCCGCACTCTTGACTTGTGACGCGAGATTTTTTGCATAACTACTTGAAAGTGATAACAAATCACGTCGACCTACAAAGGCCAGCAAGGCACTCAGGCCCAGCACAAAGATGAGATAGAGGACGATGCTCCAGATCGTGGTGCGGCTTACGGTCTCATTGCGCGCGAGCCGCAGTTGCTGCTCCATGTCGATGGCGTTCTCAAACTCGCTACGGATCTCGTCAACCAGGCGCTTGCCACGCCCCGCCTGGATCACCCCCTGGTAGTCGCCGCTGGAGCGCCTCAGTTCGATCATCCGCTGAGCGTATTCGCTCCAGGCGCCCTGCAAGGCTTCGATGCGTTTGAAGCGGTCGACCTGCTGCGGATTATCCGCGGTCAGTTGCTGCAAGCTGCGCAGTTCGGCAATGATCTTCGGCTTGGCGACTTCGTAGGGGTCGAGGAAATGCTCGTCACCGGTAATCAGGAAACCGCGCATACCGGTTTCCAGATCCACCGAGAGCTTCATCGCCTCGTTGCTGTTATTGATCACCCGGTCGGTATGCTCGACCCACTGGATCACCGACAGCAGATAGGTGATCAGCGCGACGAAAAATACCGCACTGAGGACCCCGACGCCCAAGGGCAGGCTAATGTTGCGACTCAATAACTTGCGAAAGCTTTGTTCATCCACCGAAGACGACGAATTCATTTCAGGGCCCGGATTAAAGTTATTGATTATCAAGGAGTCTGCCGTATGTACGAATAAAAGACCGCCATTTTTCTCACAGCTTAGAATGCAATGCCCCAGGCCGCACTGTCGTGACGCGATGACAGACCTTAGCCTATCATCTTGTACAGTCGGATTTTTTTGTACAGGCCGGGGAACTTGCCTGGCCCGGTGGTTTACTGATACCAGAGGCCGAGCGGTTCAGCGAACTTGATCCATTCCTCACTTTTTCGGGATATACCCTCATGCCAGTCCCCCCCGCCACCATCCTTGTCGTTGAAGACGATACCGTCGTGCGCATGCTGATCGTCGATGTCCTGGAGGAACTGGCGTTCAATGTCCTGGAGGCCGACGGCAGCGAAAAGGCCCTGGATATCCTTGGACAGGCCGACACCCGCATCGATTTGTTGATGACCGATGTCGGACTGCCCGAAATGGATGGCCGCGAATTGGCCAAGGCCGCCTGCCAAATGCGCCCGGGGCTGCCCGTCCTGTTTGCCAGCGGCTACGCCGAAAGCATCGAACTGGCGCCTGGCATGCAGGTGATCAGCAAGCCCTTTTCTATTGATCAGTTAAGGCTAAAGATCAAAAATATTATATAAGCACATGATTTATATGAAATATTTATTCTAGAATTCACTTTAACTCGGGGCTGGGCCAGCGCATTCGCGACCACCACTGCGCCCTCTACTGCATTGACGCGCCCGGCCCAGCGTGTTTACCTAGTGGCCTTGTTTTGGGTGCCCTTCACAGGGTGAAACGGGAAACCGGTGCGTCAGCCTGTCTGTCTTCAGGCCTGATCAGTCCGGTGCTGCCCCCGCAACGGTAAGCGAGAGAAGCGTCAGAGCCACTGTGTCGACACCGGCATGGGAAGGCGACGCTTGAAGAGTCGGGCCCTGCCCAACTCCCTCGCAAGCCCGGAGACCGGCCCAGAAATAATCGATGACAAACCTGCGGTGGGCAGGCGCTGTTGTAATCTCCGGGCGCCCGCCCGCCGAGGTTCTTCGCGCCTTTCCGCCTGCTAAAACTCAAAGGGAAGCGCCATGTCAACCACTACCGTCCGCCACTCGACCGCCATCAGCACCCTGAGCCAGCGCCTCGTCGCCGCCATCGGTGCCACCATCCTGGGCGCGGCATTGGTCTATTTCGCCGGGTTATCACCCATCGACGTCGTCCACAACGCCGCACACGATACCCGTCACAGCTCTGCCTTCCCGTGCCATTGAGACGCCAGCCATGATCAAGCGTATTGCGCAAACAGCGGGATTCACCGGCTTGCTGGCCGCCCTGTTGCTGACCCTGCTGCAAAGCTTCTGGGTCGCCCCGCTGATTCTCCAGGCGGAAACCTATGAAAAATCCGCGGCAGCCGAGGCTCACGAACACCAGCACGTGGCCATGGCCGGGCACGTACACGACGAAGAGGCCTGGGAGCCGGAAGACGGCTGGCAGCGCGTGTTGTCCACCACCGGCGGCAACCTGGTGGTGGCCGTCGGTTTCGCCTTGATGCTGGCCGGCCTCTATACCCTGCGCGCGCCGAACCGCACCGCCCAGGGCCTGCTCTGGGGCCTGGCCGGTTATGCCACGTTCTGCCTGGCACCGACCCTGGGCCTGCCGCCGGAACTGCCGGGCACTGCCGCGGCGGACTTGCTGCAACGGCAGATCTGGTGGGTCGGCACCGCAGCGTCCACGGCGGTTGCCATTGCCCTGGTGGTATTCGGCAAGCACTGGGCGCTCAAACTGCTGGGCGTGGCCATTGTCGTGGTGCCCCATGTGATCGGCGCACCGCAGCCGCAAGTTCATTCCAGCCTGGCGCCAGAAGAGCTGGAAGCACAATTCAAGATCGCCTCGCAACTGACCAATGCCGCGTTCTGGCTGGCCCTGGGCCTGATCAGTGCATGGCTGTTCCGGCGCAAGACCAAGGCTCACTACTCGGCATGAGCACGACGCCAATCCTCGCGGTTGGCCTCGGCTGCCGGCTCGGCTGTAGCGCCTCGACCTTGCAGGTGCTACTGGAGCAATCTTTGCTGACCCATCGGATCGACCTCAAGGAAATCAATGGCTTGGCAAGTATTGATGGGAAAAAGGTTGAACCCGGCCTGCGGGAACTGGCACAGCGCCTGAACCTGCCGCTGGTGTTCTTCAGCGCGACCGAGCTGGCACCTTACGAGGCTCGGCTCAGCCATCGTTCCAGCCAGGCCTTCGAACAGACCGGCTGTCATGGCGTCGCAGAAAGTGCCGCGCTGGCCCTGGCCGAACAGTTGGGGCAAGCCCGTGCGAATCTTCTGATTTCACGCCAAAAGCATCCTCAGGCGACCTTTGCACTGGCCTGGACCGGGCAAAACCCTCGATAATCACCGCCGTCTACATGAGCGTTGTTCATGTAAAGCCTTGTGCAGCCCTGTTCAGAGAGTGTCATGACCGTCTACTTCATCGGCGCCGGCCCCGGCGATCCGGAACTCATTACCGTCAAGGGCCAACGCCTGATCCGCAGCTGCCCGGTGATCATCTATGCCGGCTCCCTGGTGCCTGATGCCGTGCTTGAAGGCCACCGTGCGACGCAAGTGGTCAATAGCGCCGAGTTGCACCTGGAACAGATCATCGACCTGATCAAGACCGCCGATGCCCGGGGCCAGGACGTGGCGCGGGTGCATTCGGGCGATCCGTCGCTCTACGGTGCCATCGGCGAGCAGATCCGCCCTCTGCGCGAATTGGGCATTGCCTATGAGATCATCCCCGGCGTCACCGCGACCGCCGCCTGCGCAGCCTTGCTCGGCGCCGAGCTGACGCTGCCGGATATTTCCCAAAGCGTGATCCTCACCCGTTATGCCGACAAAACCGCGATGCCGGCCGGGGAAGAGTTGGCCAGCCTGGCCCAGCACAAGGCGACCATGGCGATTCACCTGGGGGTCAAACACCTGGCCAGAATCATCGAGGAACTGCTGCCGCATTACGGCGCGGACTGCCCGATCGCGGTGATCCATCGCGCTACCTGGCCCGACCAGGACTGGGTACAAGGTACCCTTGAGGATATTCTGGCCAAGGTCGAGGCCAAGGGCTTTCGCCGCACGGCGCTGATCCTGGTGGGCCGCGTCCTGGCCAGCGAGCACTTCAGCGAATCCTCGTTGTACCGCGCGGGTCACGCTCATCTTTATCGACCTTGAATCGTCTGGAGGATAAGCCGATGTCCGAACCGTTGTTTTCCGGCGCCAAGCTGGCCCTGCTCTGCGGCGATGAGCTGCTGACCTACCTGCGCGACATGAAGGACAGCATTCCCTATCCCGGACATTGGGACTTTGCCGGTGGCGGTCGCGAAGGCGAGGAAACTCCGAGCGAATGTGCCCTCAGGGAGCTGGATGAGGAGTTTTCCCTGCGTATCGGGGCTGAACGGATCGAATGGGCCCGACGCTACCCCAGCGTGACCCAGCCCAATACCCACTCGTGGTTTCTGGTCGGGCAACTGAGCCGCGCGGAAATTACAGCGATTCGCTTTGGCGACGAAGGCCAGTACTGGCGGATGATGGCGATTGCCGAGTACCTGGAGCACCCGCTGGGTGTGCCCTATCTGCAAGAGCGGCTACGCGATTACCTGGAGAGTCGGGTTTCCGGGTCGTAATAATGTACCGCTCTCAAGGGCCTCTTCGCGGGCAAGCTCCGCTCCCACAGTACCTGTGTCGAACCTGGATTATATGGACGGCACAGAACCCCATGTGGGAGCGGAGCTTGCCCGCGAAGACGTCGGAGCAGGCACCGCAATCGGAACGACCTCAACCGATCCCCCATAAAAAAAACGGCGCTCACGGGCACCGTTTTTTTATCCAGCCGGACGTAGCGAACGCCCTGCTACCGAACTCAGTAGTAGGCGTTTTCTTTCTGCGTATGGTCGGTCACATCGCGTACACCCTTGAGCTCGGGAATCCGCTCGAGCAAGGTGCGCTCGATGCCTTCCTTCAAGGTCACGTCGGCCTGACCACAGCCCTGGCAACCGCCACCGAACTGCAGCACGGCGATACCGTCCTCGACCACTTCGATCAGGCTGACCTGGCCGCCGTGGCTGGCCAGCCCCGGATTGATTTCGGTTTGCAGGTAATAGTTGATACGCTCGTTGACCGGACTGTCGGCATTGACCATCGGCACCTTGGCGTTTGGCGCCTTGATCGTCAGTTGGCCGCCCATACGGTCGGTGGCGTAATCGACCACCGCATCATCGAGGAAGGCTTCGCTGAAGGAATCGATCCACGCGGTGAAGCTTTTCAGCCCCAACGCGGTGTCTTCAGGTTTTTCTTCACCCGGCTTGCAATAGGCAATGCAGGTTTCGGCGTACTGGGTACCCGGCTGGGTAATGAAAACGCGGATGCCGATCCCCGGGGTGTTCTGCTTCGACAGCAGATCAGCCAGATAATCGTGGGCGGCATCGGTAATGGTTATGGCGCTCATGGAATCTCCTCACAGACTTACCGCCAGTTTACGCCAATCGGGCCGCCGGACAAAGTCCTAGTATTTTTGTCGGGAAAGCAGCGGCCGCCACTGGATCGAACCCACCAGCAACGCCGAGAAAATCAGCGCACTGGCCAGCCAGCCCGCCGGGCTCGGCCAGACGCCGAGCAACAGCATCGAACCGAGAATGGCAAATACCGGAATCAGCAAGGACAGCGGCGCCACCTGCGACAACGGATATTCGCGCAACAACAGATTCCAGCCCCAATAACACAGGTGTGTAGCGCCATAGACCTGGAACGCCAGGGAAAACAGCAGACCCGTCCCGAGCTGATCCGGCAGCGCGACAAAGGGCACCGCAGCGTTCTTGAGCCAGGTCAGCAGGAACAGCGGCAGCGGTGCGAACAGGCTTGCCCAGACCACGAAGGCGAACACCTCTTTGACCCGCGACAGCTTGATCAGCACATTGCCCAGGCTCCAGGCGACGGCACTGAGCACGATCAGCAGCAACCCAGCCCTGCTCTCGCCCGCCGAGCTGTCGAACAGCACACAGGCCAGCCCCAGGGCCGCCAGCAACCCGCCGATCACCTGAGCCCCGCTCAATGACTCGCGAAACAGCAGCACGCCCCAACCCAGGGTGAAGAAGGCACTGGTCTGGATCAGCAGCGCCGCGGTTCCCGGTGGAACGCCCAGACTGATACCGAAGTTGATCAGCCCCCACATGACGACCCCGAAAATCATCCCGTACGCAGCGATCCAGGACATTGCCACTTGCGGCCGACGAATGAAAAACACCCACGGCAGGGCCGCCAGGGTAAAGCGCAGCGCCGTCAACAGCAGCGGGTCGATATGGCTCAAGCCCAGCTTGGTGATGGGGAAGTTCAAGCCCCAGACAGCCGTGACCAGCACGGCGAGCAACAGGTGTTTTTTCTGCATGGCAAACAATCCGAATAGTCAGGCCCGGCGAGACGACTCGCTGGCGCCCGACTACTTTGCCGCTGCTACTTATGGCCCGCTTGCAATTGAAGGTCAATTCAAACTAAAAATGGGCCAACGCTAATCTCAAACACCCCAGAAAATTTCAGGCGAGCACAGTTCTTCAGATCACCTTTAACCCAGCAGGGTCAGCCATGCCCGATTTTTACCCGACAACACCACAAGAAGTAGTCGTTACCCGCCACGACTATGCCGACGGCCAGGGATTCGATCACCATAGCCACGAACGCGGCCAGTTCGCCTATGCGGCTTGCGGGGTGATCACGGTATTTACCGACCAGAGCGACTGGGTCGTACCGCCGGGACGCGCCATCTGGGTACCGGCCGGGCTGCCCCATGCCATGTGCATGCGCGGTCCGGTGACCATGCTCAACGCTTATGTTCTGCCAACCGCCCAGCAACGCCTGGCGTTGGCCAAAGACTGTCAGGTACTGGGGGTATCCGAACTGCTGCGTCACCTGCTCGACCAGGCGGCGCAGGTCCCCGTCCAGGTTTCGCCCAGTGATCGTGACGAATACTTGCTGGGCTTGTTGCTCCACGAGATCGCGCGGATGCCAAGACTGGCGCTGAACGCCCCGCTCCCCAGGGAGCCGCGCCTGGCGAAGATCTGCCGTCGGTTGCTGGATCAGCCGTCACTGGAAATCGCTATCGACGAAATGGCTCAAGACGCGGGTATGAGCCGGCGCACCTTCACCCGGCTGTTTCGCCAGCACACCGGTGTCAGCTTCGTCGAATGGCGCCAACAGGCGTGCCTGCTGGCGGCGATCGTTCGCCTGGGCAATGGCGAACCGGTAACACGGGTGGCCATGGAGCTGGGCTACAGCAGCCCGAGCGCCTTTGCCACGGTGTTCCGTCGGGCGCTCGGCGAATCGCCCAGTCGCTATTTCCAGTGATGCCCCGCCCTCAAAGGTTCTCGTAGCGGTTCATATCCAGCACACCGGCGTTGACCGGGTCGGTTTCCTGCAAGTACGTCGTCAGATCATGGAAATACCGCCAGAACTGTGGATGACTGCGCCGAATTCCCCAGCGCCGGACGATTTGCTCGAACCCGGCGGCGTCCTTGGCCTGTTCCATGGCATCGACAAACGCCGGCACCTGATCGGCCGGGATATTGAACATGAAATTCGGATAGCTGCTGAGGATTCCCGGGTAAATGGTCACGGTATCCAGTCCCGACTGATAACGAGAGGCCTCGCCGAGCATGAACGCCACGTTGCTGTGGGCCCGGTTGCGCAACAGACTGTAGATCTCACGCTGGCCGCTACGGCTTTCAATGCGCAGCATCGTCGCTTCCGGCAACTGCTCGATAACCTTGAGCCCGGCTGCCGGACGCGAGGTCAGGCGACTCAGGGACTGTTCGGCCTCCTGCAACCCCGGGTCGATGTTCGGGCGCGAACAGTATGCGCCGTCACACCGATTGATCGGATCCGGACGTGCATTCAGATCGCCGTAGCGCACCAGCAACTGCCTGACGAAGTCGCGTTTGGGGTCCTTATCATCGAGCTTCAGGGCACTCGGCTTGCTGTCGTCGATACGCTCATAGTCCAACCACATCTTGATCTTGCCGCCGTTCTGGTACCAGTCGTCGAGGTACGCATCGCGGGAATCCGCCGGCATCAGGCGCAGGAAGTTCTGTTCAGCACCGTTACGGATCAGGTCGAAGTACAGCCGCGTCTGCGCCTGGTGCGAAACATTGCCGAACACATCGAAATTCACCGCCAACTGGTAATAGGTGCGCTCCAGCAGCGGGAAGTCGAACAGCCACATGGTCTGCGGCACTTCGCCGATCAGGCCCTTGCTGACCGTGGCGCTGTCAAAATGGCGGAAAATGCTCAGCAAGGCGTTGTCGTTGCCGGCCCACAAGCTCGACCAACTCGGAGCCCGGACGTTAGCGTAAGCCTCCCGGCGCAAGGCTTCATACTCGTTACGCTTGTCGCGATAAGCCAGCCACAGGCTCAGTACACTGCCGACATCGTCGTTCTGCCCCGGCATCGCCAGCAATGGCGTCGCCGCCCCGCGATAACTCGGGTCGGTGATGTACAGGTCATGCTCCGGCGCCTGGAAAAACGCCCAGAAATTGTCGCGAATCACGTCAGTGGCAATCTGCCCGCGGCAAACCGGCCCACGGATGAAGGTATCGACGAAGTATTCGGCGTTATCGAGCATGAACTGATAACGCGCCGCCGCCGGAATCGCCTCGAAGGTTTCGAAGGGATTGGCCCGGCGCCGCGGGCCATAGCCCGGCGAGGCGCTGACCTGCCAGTTGCCGCTGTAGAACAGGGTCTTGATCCGCGCCATTTTCGCAGCGCTCAAACCATAGGTGATGTGGGTCTTGTAGACGATGACGCCCTGTACCGGCATCAACCGGTAGTAGATCTGAGTACCCGGGTCATCGTTCGGGCGGCGGGTATTGATCAGGTCGATGGACTGTCCGCTGGGCGTACGCGAACGCACCCACTGGAAGAAATGCCCCGACTCGCCTCCATCAAAGTAGATATGGGCCAGGAACCAGTGTTCGAACAACCAGCGCCCGACCAGGCTTTCGCGGGCGCCCGGAGCATTGAGCAGCGCTTCCCAGGCAGCGATCTGCCCGGTTTCCCGGGCGTTCGGCGCCACGCCCTGTTCATCCACCGGCGCTCCCGCCGCGAGCCAGCGTTGCAGGGTCTGGTATTGCTGGTCGCTCAGGCCGCTGACCGCCAGCGGCATGCCCTCTTTCGGATGGGTATCGGCATAGGTGGCAAACTCGCCCGGCAGCGGGCACATGTTCTCGCGTTGCAAGCCCAGCACAATTTCTTCAGGCAATTTGGCGTTGGCTTGCAGCGGGGTCCGATGCCCCAGCTCCAGCATGCGCGCCATCAGCGCGGCCTGACTGCCCTGAGCATCGAGCACCGAATAGAAACCCTTGTCCCGCCAGGCCGCCGGCCCCTGGGCGTCGTAGAACAGCCGGGTCGGACTCGCCACTTCGCTACGCGCGCCATCGTAGACCAGGGCCTTCGAAGCCCCTCGGGTAGCGCCCTGCGCACTGCCCAGGTTGAGCTGGCACGCCGAGTCATAGCAGGCGTGGCAAGCGACGCACTTCTCGGTAAAGATCGGTTGAATATCGCGGGTATAGGAAATCGCCGGCGCCGGATCTTGCGCCTGAGTGGCACTGCTGAGCACTAGCAGTAGGAAAGCGCTGACAACGCGGTAAGGCATGAGCCTGATCCTGAAAATAAAAAACGCCGTGATTCTACAGCGGGATCGCCCGTCCAACATGAGCGATATTCATGCGAAACCCCGGGAGGCTATAAAACCACACAGGTTTGCTATTATCGCGGCTCTTCTGTGTCCGTCTTTCCAGGTAGTCCCATGTCCGATCGCAGTGCTCGCCTACACGCTCTCCAGCAAGCTCTCAAAGAACGTATCCTGATTCTTGATGGCGGCATGGGCACCATGATCCAGAGCTACAAGCTCGAGGAACAGGATTATCGCGGCAAACGTTTCGCCGACTGGCCCAGCGATGTCAAGGGTAACAACGACCTGCTGGTGATCACCCGTCCGGATGTGATCGGCTCGATCGAAAAGGCCTACCTGGATGCCGGCGCGGACATCCTCGAAACCAACACCTTCAACGCCACCCAGGTGTCCCAGGCCGACTACGGCATGGAAGCGCTGGTCTACGAACTGAATGTGGAAGGTGCCCGCCTGGCACGTAAGGTAGCCGACGCGAAAACCCTCGAGACGCCAGACAAGCCACGTTTCGTCGCCGGGGTACTGGGCCCGACCAGCCGCACCTGCTCGCTCTCGCCGGATGTGAACAACCCCGGCTACCGCAACGTCACCTTCGATGAACTGGTGGAGAACTACACCGAGGCCACCAAGGGTCTGATCGAAGGCGGCGCCGACCTGATCCTGATCGAAACCATCTTCGACACCCTCAACGCCAAGGCGGCGATTTTCGCCGTGCAAGGCGTGTATGAAGAGCTGGGTTTCGAATTACCGATCATGATCTCCGGGACCATTACCGATGCCTCCGGCCGGACCCTGTCCGGCCAGACCACCGAAGCCTTCTGGAACTCCGTGGCTCACGCCAAGCCGATCTCGGTGGGACTGAACTGCGCCCTCGGTGCCAGCGAGTTGCGGCCGTACCTGGAAGAACTGTCGAACAAGGCCAACACCCACATTTCCGCGCACCCCAACGCCGGCCTGCCGAACGAATTCGGCGAGTATGACGAACTGCCGGAAGAAACCGCCAAGGTCATCGAGGAGTTCGCCCAGAGCGGCTTCCTGAACATCGTCGGTGGTTGCTGCGGGACCACTCCCGGCCATATCGGCGCCATCGCCAAGGCCGTCGCCGGTTACGCGCCCCGCGCCATTCCGGACATTCCGAAAGCCTGTCGCCTGTCAGGCCTGGAGCCGTTTACCATCGACCGCCAGTCGTTGTTTGTCAACGTCGGCGAGCGGACCAACATCACCGGTTCCGCCAAGTTCGCCCGGTTGATCCGCGATGACAACTACACCGAAGCCCTTGAAGTCGCCCTGCAGCAGGTGGAAGCCGGCGCCCAGGTGATCGACATCAACATGGACGAGGGCATGCTCGACTCGAAGAAGGCCATGGTCACCTTCCTCAACCTGATCGCCGGCGAACCGGATATCTCCCGCGTACCGATCATGATCGACTCCTCCAAGTGGGAAGTGATCGAAGCCGGCCTCAAGTGCATCCAGGGCAAGGGCATCGTCAACTCGATCAGCATGAAGGAAGGTGTCGAACAATTCATTCATCACGCCAAATTGTGCAAGCGCTACGGCGCCGCCGTGGTGGTGATGGCCTTCGACGAAGCCGGCCAGGCCGACACCGAAGCGCGCAAGAAGGCCATCTGCAAACGCTCCTACGACATTCTGGTGAACCAGGTTGACTTCCCGCCGGAAGACATCATCTTCGACCCGAACATCTTCGCGGTCGCCACCGGTATCGAGGAACACAACAACTACGCCGTCGACTTCATCAACGCCTGCGCCTATATCCGTGACGAACTGCCCTATGCGCTGACCAGCGGCGGGGTGTCCAACGTGTCCTTCTCGTTCCGTGGCAACAACCCGGTGCGCGAGGCGATTCACTCGGTGTTCCTGCTGTATGCGATCCGCAACGGCCTGACCATGGGGATCGTCAACGCCGGCCAATTGGAGATCTACGACCAGATCCCGGCGGAACTGCGCGACGCCGTCGAGGACGTGATCCTCAACCGCACCCCGGAAGGCACCGACGCCCTCCTCGCCATCGCCGACAAATACAAGGGCGACGGCAGCGTCAAGGAAGCCGAGACCGAGGAATGGCGCGGCTGGCCCGTCAACAAGCGCCTGGAACATGCCCTGGTCAAGGGCATCACCACGCACATCGTTGAAGACACCGAAGAGTCGCGCCAGTCCTTCGCCCGTCCGATCGAAGTGATCGAAGGCCCGCTGATGTCCGGCATGAACATCGTCGGCGACCTGTTCGGCGCCGGGAAAATGTTCCTGCCCCAGGTGGTGAAATCCGCCCGGGTGATGAAACAGGCGGTAGCCCACCTGATCCCGTTCATCGAACTGGAAAAGGGCGACAAGCCGGAAGCCAAGGGCAAGATCCTCATGGCCACGGTCAAAGGCGATGTCCACGACATCGGCAAGAACATCGTCGGCGTGGTCCTGGGCTGCAACGGCTACGATATCGTCGACCTCGGCGTGATGGTCCCGGCGGAGAAGATCCTCCAGGTGGCCAAGGAGCAGAAGTGCGACATTATCGGCCTGTCCGGGTTGATCACGCCGTCGCTGGATGAAATGGTCCATGTCGCCCGGGAAATGCAGCGTCTGGACTTCCACCTGCCGTTGATGATCGGCGGCGCGACCACCTCCAAGGCGCACACCGCGGTGAAGATCGAACCGCGCTACAGCAACGATGCGGTGGTCTATGTCACCGACGCCTCCCGCGCCGTCGGCGTGGCGACCCAGTTGCTGTCCAAGGAGCTCAAGGCCGGTTTTGTCGAGCGCACCCGTGCCGAATACGTCGAAGTCCGCGAGCGCACGGCCAACCGTAGCGCCCGTACCGAACGCCTGAGCTACCCGGTGGCCATCGCCAAGAAACCACAGTTCGACTGGAGCAGCTACCAGCCGGTCAAACCGACCTTTACCGGCAGCAAAGTGCTGGACAATATCGACCTCAGGGTCCTGGCCGAATACATCGACTGGACCCCGTTCTTTATCTCCTGGGACCTGGCCGGCAAATTCCCGCGCATCCTCGAAGATGAAGTGGTCGGCGAAGCCGCGACCGCCCTCTATGCCGACGCCCGGGAAATGCTCGACAAGCTGATCGACGAGAAGCTGATCAGCGCCCGTGCGGTGTTCGGCTTCTGGCCGGCCAACCAGGTGCGGGACGATGACCTGGAAGTCTATGGCGCGGACGGCCAGCCGCTGGCCAGGTTGCATCACCTGCGCCAGCAGATCATCAAGACCGACGGCAAGCCGAACTTCTCCCTGGCCGACTTCGTCGCACCGAAAGACAGCGGCATCACCGACTACGTGGGGGGCTTTATCACCACCGCCGGGATCGGTGCCGAAGAAGTCGCCAAGGCCTATCAGGACAAGGGCGACGACTACAATTCGATCATGGTCAAGGCTCTCGCCGACCGTCTGGCCGAAGCCTGCGCCGAATGGCTGCACCAGCAGGTGCGGAAAAACTACTGGGGTTACGCCAAGGACGAGCAACTGGACAACGACGCCCTGATCAAGGAGCAGTACAGCGGTATTCGTCCGGCCCCCGGCTACCCGGCCTGCCCCGACCATACCGAGAAAGGCACCCTGTTCGCCCTGCTCGACCCGGCGGCCAGCGAAGGCAAGGCCGGGGCAAGCGGCGTGTTCCTCACCGAGCACTACGCGATGTTCCCGGCGGCGGCGGTCAGTGGCTGGTATTTCGCCCATCCACAGGCGCAGTACTTCGCCGTCGGCAAGATCGACAAGGACCAGGTACAAAGCTACACCGCGCGCAAAGGCCAGGAACTGAGCGTCAGTGAGCGTTGGCTGGCACCGAACCTGGGCTACGACAACTAAGCCCGGAGGAATTGTCTATGCTTTCCACACACAACCTTGTGTGTGGAGGCCCCATGGACGATCCGATCGACAACAAGCCGCCGACCTTCTGGCAAATGCTGCAAAGCGTGATGGCGGCGGCCTTTGGCGTACAAAGCGGGAAAAACCGTGCCCGCGACTTTACCCACGGCAAACCGAGCCATTTCGTGATAATCGGCATCCTGTTCACCGCGATTTTCGGCCTGACGCTTTACGGGGTCGTCAAGCTGGTGCTGCACTTCGCAGGGGTCTGATCCCGACTCAGGGCAGCACGGCTTTCAGGGAGAACGGATAGCGGTAGCTGTCCGGCTTGCCCCTGGCACTCAGGGCCTTGAAGTTGACGTGGTAATCCTCGCTGGCACTGTACTTCAGTAGCTTCTCGGCCTGGCTCTTGTCGATCAGTTCCAGTGCCTGGACTTGCCGTTCGCGACCACCGTAGCGAGTGAAGTCGATCCCGTCGGCATGGTCACGCAGCAACACCATCGCCCAGCCGCCCAGGGCGAAATGCCCGGCCACCAGCACGCTCAAGCGCCCATCGATGCGCGCCCGGAGAATCTCCGGGGAGCTGTTGACGGCACTGAACAGGACATCCTGTCCCGGTCGGCGCCCGGCCTTTTCGAAGGCGGCCATGGCGCCCAGGGCCATTTCATCGTTGGCGGCCCAGACCAGTGAGGTCTGCGGATAGCGCCGAATCATTTGCTCGGCCTGATCAAAGGCGCGCTCGCGGCTCCACTCGCCATAGACCAACTGTCGCAGGTGAACCTGCGGAGACTCCGCCAGGGCCCGACGCAGGCCTTGCTCGCGCAGTTGCGAGGCAGGGGTCAGTTTCATTCCGGAAAAGGCCAACAGGTCGATGGGCTGGCCCGGCGCCTGCAACAAGCGTTGTCGGATCAGTTCCTTGAGCATCAGGTAACCGCCCTGTTCGTCATTCTGCACCAGGCTACCCAACAGCTCCGGCGTGTCGCCAAGCCGCTCGCTCTGCTCCGCCGTCAGCCTGTTGTTGACTATAAACAGCTTCACCCCACGGCCCTCGGCCATCCGCAGGATTTGCGGGGCCACCGACTGTTCATTGACGAACAGCAAGTAATCGGGCCGATGCGGCGCCTGCAAAACCTCGTATGCCTGGGCGAGACTGGTTTGCGGGTTGCGCTCGCCATAGCGCACCTCCAACTCCATGCCAAGATTGCGCGCGGCCATCTGCATGAAGTGGGCGTAACTGACCCAGAACGGCTCCGTGGAATAACCAGGATTGAGAAACACCACCGTCGTGGCCTGGGCCGCCGCCCAGAACGGCAGGCTCAGGATCAGCAGCACCTTGCAGAGAGTCTTCAGCATGTCAGCGCCCCGGAAAATAGCGGCGTATGATACAGGCAAAATACCTGTTCCCCTCTCGGCAAGTTGTCGAATTATCCGACAACTTTCGCAATAAGAACGACTTCGGACTCGACCCGGCGCCCCCCTCTGGAATGCAGGAGCGAGCAAGCCCGCCCCTGCCATTACGGCAGATTGTGTATCAGAATAATGGCAGATTGCCTGCCTTACTTGTGACTGACCCAGAATACAGCGGTGGCCACCACCAGGATGATCAGGAACAGGATCGCCCAGGCATCGACCGTGCTGTCGCTTTTCCTTGCTTTGACTGGATTGCTCATCGCATCGCCTCTTGTCGGTTTTATTGGTGATTGCTGCAAACTCGCTGATAGTTAAGTAGAGATTTGCCCGCACCACAAACAGGGTTATGGATCGTCGGCGCACGTTAGTCGTTTTAGTTCTGTGCATATACTCAAACATCACTTTTACGCATAACTGCAAACTGCTATCGTGCGCCGGCTCCGTTCAGGAGTGCGCGGCCGTGCGCGCGGAATTGTTGAGATACCCCGAGTGCCTGAGGCACCCGGGGTATTTATGAAGCCTGAGAACAGGATCTATATGTACGTATACGACGAGTACGATCAGCGGATCATCGAGGACCGCGTCAAGCAGTTCCGTGATCAGACCCGACGCTATCTGGCAGGTGAGCTGAGCGAAGAAGAGTTCCGCCCGTTGCGCCTGCAAAATGGCCTGTATGTCCAGCGTTTCGCCCCGATGCTGCGGGTTGCCGTGCCTTATGGCCAGCTGACTTCGCGCCAGGCGCGAATGATGGCGCGGATCGCCCGCGACTATGACAAAGGCTACGCCCATGTCAGTACCCGGCAGAACGTCCAGTTCAACTGGCCGGCGCTGGAAGACGTGCCGGAGATTCTCGCCGAACTGGCCACCGTGCAGATGCACGCGATCCAGACCAGCGGCAACTGCCTGCGCAACGTCACCACCGACCAGTTCGCCGGGGTGGCTGCCGATGAGTTGGTCGACCCGCGTCCATGGTGTGAGATCGTCCGTCAGTGGACCACCTTCCACCCGGAATTTGCCTACCTGCCACGCAAGTTCAAGATCGCCATCAATGGCTCGACCTCGGACCGCGCGGCTATCGAAGTCCACGACATCGGCCTCGAGCCCGTGCATAACGCCGCCGGCGAGCTGGGTTTCCGGGTCCTGGTCGGTGGTGGCCTGGGGCGGACGCCGGTGGTCGGTGCCTTTATCAACGAATTCCTGCCATGGCAGGACCTGTTGAGCTATCTCGACGCCATCCTGCGGGTCTACAACCGCTACGGTCGTCGCGATAACAAGTACAAGGCGCGGATCAAGATCCTGGTCAAGGCCTTGACCCCGGAAGTCTTCGCCGAGAAAGTCGATGCGGAGATGGTCCACCTGCGCGGTGGCCAGACCACCCTAACCGAGGCCGAAGTCCATCGCGTGGCCAAGCACTTCGTCGATCCGGACTACAAGGTCCTGAGCAACCAGGTCGCCGAGCTGGCCGAACTGGACCAGCAGCACCCCGGCTTCGCCCGCTGGCGTAGCCGCAATACCCTGGCCCATAAAAAGGCCGGCTACGTGGCCGTCACCTTGTCCCTCAAGCCCACCGGCGTAGCCCCGGGCGACGTGACCGACAAGCAGTTCGACGCCATTGCCGACCTGGCCGACCGCTACAGCTTCGGCCAACTGCGCACCTCCCACGAGCAGAACATCATTCTCGCCGACGTGGAACAGAGCCAGTTGTTCAGCCTCTGGGGCGAACTGCGCGAGAACGGTTTCGCCACGCCGAACATCGGCCTGCTGACCGATATCATCTGCTGCCCGGGCGGTGACTTCTGCTCCCTGGCCAACGCCAAGTCGATCCCGATCGCCGAGGCGATCCAGCGCCGTTTCGACGACCTGGACTACCTGTTCGATATCGGCGAGCTGGACCTGAACATTTCCGGCTGCATGAACGCCTGCGGCCACCATCACGTCGGCCATATCGGCATTCTCGGGGTGGACAAGAAAGGCGAAGAGTTCTACCAGGTGTCCCTCGGCGGCAGCGCCAGCCGTGACGCCAGCCTGGGCAAGATCCTTGGCCCGTCCTTCGCCCAGGACGCCATGCCCGACGTGATCGAGAAACTGATCGACGTCTACGTGGAAAAACGTACCGAAGACGAACGCTTCATCGACACTTACCAGCGTATCGGTATCGACCCCTTCAAGGAGCGCGTCTATGCAGCGAATCATTAAGAACAACGCCGTTATCGACGAGACCTGGCACCTGCTGCCCAGGGACGCCTCCTTCGACGGCATCTCCAACTGCGACGATCTGATCGTGCCGCTGGCCCTGTGGCGCGAGCACGCCCACGCCCTCAAGGCCCGCGATGGCGGCCTCGGCGTATGGTTGGACGCCGATGAAGAAGCCGAGGAAATCGGCGGTGACGTGCAGCACTTCCAGGTCATCGCTCTGAACTTCCCGGCCTTCACCGACGGTCGCAACTACTCCAATGCCCGCCTGCTGCGTGACCGTTACGGTTACAAGGGCGAATTGCGAGCGATTGGCGATGTGCTGCGTGACCAGTTGTTCTACCTGCACCGTTGCGGTTTCGACGCCTACGCCCTGCGCGCGGACAAGGACCCGTACGAAGCCCTGGAAAGCCTCAAGGACTTCTCGGTGACCTACCAGGCCGCCACCGACGAACCGCTGCCGTTGTTCCGTCGACGCTGAAGCGGTCCGCCTCGGGCTCATGGGCCCGGGGCACCCTCCAGTTCCGCCTCGGGCGTCCTGTCCAGCACTTCCTGAGTCAGCACTGCAAGCTCCCCGGCCTGTTCCTCCCGCCAGGCCTTGAGCTGATCGCCCATCTGCGCCTCCAGCTCGATATCGATGAATTCATGCCAATGGGTGCCACGGCTATTGCTCCGCTGAGCATCGAGTGCCGACATCACGGCCTGATACTTCGTATCGATGCCCTGGAATCGCACGGGATAGCGATCCTTCAGATAGCCGACCCAGAACCCACGACTGGCCAGCGCTTGCGCATAGGCCGGCGTCTTCTCCCGAGCGATCACCCGTGCATAGGCTGCATCCAGATCCTGTGGCGTCACCCGGGCCAACTCGCTGAAGGTCATGTGCTTGGGCTGTCCCGGCAACAACAGGCGCTCGGTCAGACCAATGCGATAGGCCAACCTGACCTCCAACGGGTCGACCCGCGGTGCGTCGAGGACCTTCAGCCGCGCCTCGATATCTTCCTGGGCAAGCGCCTCGACTTCATCGAGGCGCCAAAGCCCACGGGTCAGTTTCAGCAGATTCAGCTCGGTGGCGGCCTCGGTGTCGGAGGCCATGGCCCTGGCGTGGTTGACCAGGACCTTGACCTCCATGTCACTGAAGATCAATTCCGCGCCATCGGAGCAGGTTTGCGGGTGGGAAGCCGAAACAAACAGGTCTTCGCGCAGATCCGTGTATTGGCTGGCGGCGTCCAATACCTGCCAGACCCGCAAACTCAAATCCTCTCGCGCCTCACGGTACTCGGCCGTGACACTCAGATCCGCCAGCAGCCTGAAGAAATCCTCGGAGCCTTGCTGCCGATACAACAGCTTCCATTGCTGTTCTTTCAGGACTCTTTGATCGGCGGAAACGAACTCGATCCACTGATCGTACTCCTGCAGCGATTGAGCCCGGCGCGGCGCATGAATGCGCCGCAGGTTTGGTGTATCGATACCAAAGTTGATCCCGGTTTCCCGCTCATAACGCTGCAGTCGCTGCATGCCCTGCGCCGAAAGCGCCGGATTGTCGTGAAGGTGGGTGACTCTGTTGATGCTCGTCGGCCCGGTATAGACAGACTCGGGAATCGTCGCGATCTGATTGTTGCGCAAGTCCACGCGCTGCAGGTTATGCAGCCCTGACAATCCGCTGGGCCAGGCTTCAATGTTCGTATAGCGCAGCAGCAAATGCTCAAGCTGGGACATCCGGCTGACGTCGGGGGGCAAGAACAGCGGGTTATCCGACAAATTCAGGAACTTCAACTTCGTCAGCCCGGCCAGCATCGCGGATGCCTGGGAATTGAGCACAATCTGGTTTCCCGGCAGGTGCAGATGGGCCAGCTCGGACATCTGCGCCAACTCCGGCGGCAGGCCGCTCAGATGATTGAAGCCCAACGACAACCAGCGTAGTTGCTTGAAGCGGGCCAGGAACGAAACTTCGCTGCTGGCCAGGGCCATGTCGTTCATGAACAGGAAGCCCACATGACTGAAATCGGCGTTGATCGCTGGCAGGTCGCCGACCCGCATGCTCAGCAGATCCAGTTCGTAGAAATACGTTCCACCCAGCAGGTTGCGGCTCGATTGTTTGCGCCAGCAGGCGAGGATCGCATCCGCCACCCGCTGCTTGTTGTCGAGGGTCACCGGCGTCACTTGCAAAGTGCCCCGTAGACGTCGCCAGGTCTGGCGTTGTACCCAGCTATCCAACGTTGCCGACAAGGTTTCATACTCGTCGCGCAGGCGCTCGAGTTCCAGCAGGCAGTCAGATTCGGAAAGATTGAGCGAACCGAGAAAACCGCCCACCTCCTCGGCAGAAAACCCCGGATAGAGCCCGCGCACGCGATTGATCAGACGCTTGGAATAGCCGATGCTGCTGGCGCCATCGCTCAGCGGGTAACCCATTCGTCCCGAAGCCAAACGCATCGGCGGCTTGAACCGGCGGTTGAACGGCGCCAGGCCAAGCGTGTGCTGGGCAGCGTAGGGGTCGCGGTTAATCTGGCCGATGATCCGCTCTTTCAACCAGGAACCGGACTCGGCGTCGCTGCACCCAAGGGCATCCCGAGTGGACTTCGGCAACCACTGAAGCATCGCGTCAAACACATTATCCGCCTTGCCCAACAGCCCCCCTGACTGATCGAATACGTTGTACTTGTGCCCCTCCTTGAGCAGCACTCGAAGCGTGGCCGCGTCCGGATCGCCCACAGTCTCGAGCGCCTCACTGATAAACCGGTGTTTGCGCAGCTCAATACGCAGGCCCTTGACCGGCCAGCCCGCTAAGCGCCCCAGCGTATGCAGCGCCAGGCGGTCCCCTTGCACGCTCTCGTGGGCGGGTAGATACCAGCTTTCACACACGCGGTTGAGCTTCACCTGCCTGAGGTACCAGCGGATTTCTTCGGAGAAACGCAGCGGAACCTGCTCGCTCAAGAGCTCAAGTTCGGCGCTGCTGCCATGGGCGATCAGCTCCCGGGCGACACTGCTCGGCAGACCGGGGTACACCCCAAGGATGCGTTTTACCCGGCTATCGTCGGTCTTCTCACTGGCCGCGTACAGCGTGTCGAACAGCCATTGGCGGCGCTGTACGGCCGATTGTCTGAGCCGTTGAGTCAACACACGAACACGTTCGCCATTGCCCTCCACACCCTCACCCAGCAACCCGCCGCGCTCGGACTCGCTCAACATGTTCAGCGACGACTTGAGCAGATCGCCATTTCTGAGTTGCGGCTCGAGGATCTGCAGCGATGAAAACTGCTCGGAGTTACGTTGACCGTACTCTTCCATCACCTCGCCCAAGGCGTTGACCACCCGAATGACCCGGTTTTCCGGCCAGCCTGGCAGCGACGTCAGCAAACGCAAGCGCAAATCGCCCTGCTCCCGTGTGCGTGACTGGGCCGCGGGCGCCTCGCTGATAAAGTCATCGATGGCCTGGTTGATCCGGAAACGCTTGATCGTATCGAGCAGCAGCGCCGGCGGCCGCCGATTGTCCACCAGGGCCTGGCGCAAGACATTCTCCTGGCCAGTACAGAATTGCCGGATCTGGCGCCGCACTCTGTCGCCGAGCCCGGCCACGGGCTGGCCCAGGCGCTGGAACATTTGCTCCGCAGACCACTGCGCCGTCAACTCGTAGATCGTTTGCCAGGTACCGACACCGTTGTGCCTGAGTGGCACGGCGTGAAACGCCTCGCCAGCGGGATGCTCAATCTGCCATTGAAGGCGGGCCCTGTTGTACTTTACGGCATACAGCTTTCCCGCCAGCGGTAGATAGAGGTTGCCCCCGAACGGGTAAAGCCCCATTTCGTTGACCTGAAGCTCGCTGGGCAGGGTGATATCGCGCTCATAAGGTGCCAGATCGACCTTCCACAGGCGGCGCAGGCCGCCGAGGGCCTCGACCGGTATCAGGGCATCGACCGACGCCGGTGCTTTCAGGGGGGTGAACAGGGCCTTGCCGCCCTTGAGCAGCAAAGCCCCGCCCGCAAACAGGGCGACGCTTTCCGCCACATCCATCAGGTAGCCAAGAGCCTCGTGCTTTTCCCCGAGTTCCCAGGCCTGCAACCCGTCGTAGACGTCCCCCACCAATTTCACCACCGCCGCCGCCATGATGATTTCGCTGATGACCGGCACGAACGACAACGTCAGTGCCAGCAGATTCAGTCCAGCTTCGCGGTAAGCATCCAGACGCGCCTGGCGCACCCGAGCGTCGACATCGGCCGTGGGTACCGCCAGTTGCCGCGCGTGCGCCTTGATCCGAGAGTAGCGCTGCTGCTGAAAGCTATCGAACAGATCGCCGTCGATGGGCACTTCGCTTAACGGGATATATTGGAAAATCGCCGGCACGGGGGGCCAATTGCGGTCCCGGGTAAGCAAACTGACATTCAGGGTCCGAAAGAATCGCAGCCGGTGCTCCTCAGGAACGAAGCGGCTGAAAAACCTCTGGTACGACGGGGCCCGAAGCTTCAAGGTCAGATCATGCTCGAAGAGCAGAAAGTCGCTGTATTGTTTCAACGGACCGCGTGGATCGCCCGGAATATAGGCAATGCAAGGTGACTGCAGGCCCTCCAGCAGTTTCACGCCGATAACCACCCAACCACTCAACTCGATCTCGAACATCTTCATTCGACTGCAATGAACCCGTTCCCCACCGAACTTCAAGCTGGGTTCGCCCTTGGTCAGCGCAATTAGCAGATCGTAGGCCGCCAATGGGATCTCCCCTTTCATGTAGGCGATATCGGCGGTCACCGCCAACGTCTGCTTGTCGTAGTCGGCAAAATGCGCCGTTACCGATGAGGCAGCATTGGCCGGCGGCTCACTAGGGGGATAAAAAACACTGTCGATATGCGTCTGATACAAGGCCCCCAGATCCAGCGCTCGACAAGCCCAGGCAAAATCTTCGGGCGCAAGAGATCTGTTGTTGTCCGCTGCGCCAGCGGAAAACTGGACGACAGCCTTGCCTTCCAGCGCCCCCGGCTCGGCCTCGTCGGCCTCGAAGTTCTGCAGGGCCGCTTCCAACAGCGTCTGGTGGTTGACGAAGGTATAGAGTTTGTCCTCGAAGAGACTGGACAGGTAAGTGGCATCGAGCCTGACAAACCGGGCACCTTGCAACATCTGCTCGTCACTGACCTGCCTCTCCAGCGCCTGGACCAGACGTGGCATGCAGAACACATCGATCCTCTGCAGCCGCGCCATGATTCGCCGGACTTCATGCCTCGACGTTTCCAGAGCCAGCAGATGCTCGCGAAATAACAGGCGTATTTCCGGAGCGGCCCGGTAGAGCCAAGCGGGAATCTTCTCCTTGATCGTAGCGAAATGAATGCCCGCCTCGGCCGGGGCGGGACTTTGCTCAATGAGGTTTGTTTCTTCCATGGCAATCGACCTGGATATCCATTAGAGATTCCAGCTTATTGATCGCTTGGCAGGGACAGGGGGTACTTATTTGAGGACGGAATGGTTTCTGTCCGAGACGACCGACAGAAACCATCAAGGCAGCGCTTTACCAGAAACGTTGCTGGGTCAAACGCGCCCAGCCATTGAGCAGCACACGCTCCAGCGAGCTGCTGGCCGCCAGCCCGACACGCTCTTGCAGGCTCTTGCGTTCGGCATAATGCAGGTGGAACAACTCGGCACTTTTTGCGCGCTCGGCAAGGTACTCATCGCTGGTTTTCAGTTCATCCACCAACTGCTTGTCCAGGGCCGCGACACCCAACCAGACCTCGCCAGTGGCCACTTCATCGATGGCCAGTTGCGGACGGTACTGCGAGACAAAGTTCTTGAACAGGCTATGAGTGATATCCAGGTCCTGCTGAAACTTCTCGCGGCCTTTTTCGGTGTTCTCGCCAAATACGGTCAACGTCCGTTTGTACTCACCGGCGGTCAGCACCTCGAAGTCGATATCGTGCTTCTTCAGCAACTTGTTGACGTTAGGCAACTGCGCCACCACGCCGATGGAACCGAGAAAGGCAAAGGGCGCGCTGATGATCTTGTTGCCGATACAGGCCATCATGTAGCCGCCGCTGGCCGCCACCTTGTCGATGCACACCGTTAGCGGTACACCGGCCTGACGAATGCGCGCCAGTTGCGACGAAGCCAGGCCATAGCTGTGGACCATGCCGCCGCCGCTTTCCAGGCGCAGCACCACTTCATCCCGGGGCGTGGCCAGGCTGAGCAATGCGGTGATCTCATGACGCAGGCTTTCAGTGGCCGAAGCCTTGATATCGCCATCGAAATCCAGCACGAATACCCGCGACTTGGTCTCGGGCTGCTTCTTGTGTTTTTTCTCGAGCTTGGCCTGTTGCTTGCGCAAGGCCTTGAGCTGGTCCTTGTCGAGCAGGTTCTGCTCCAGGCGCTCACGCAGGCCCTTGTAGAAATCGTTGAGCTTGCTGACCTGCAACTGCCCCGCCGACCTGCGCCGGCCTTTGCTGCGCAACGCGGCCGCGGTCACCAGGACCACGACGATCGCAACGACCAGGGTAACGGTTTTAGCCAGAAAACTTGCGTACTCGGCAACAAACTCCACGGTGACTCCTTACAAAACCAAGCGGCCCCCGGCTGTGGGAGCTCACGACCACTCCAGCATACCGTCGAGGCGGCCCTGCGACCAGTTGTGGCACCGCCTGAATTGTGTCTCTAACAAACATTTCAAACGAGCGTATGTTTTTTTATTGACAGGCTTCCGGCATCCTCATAACCTCGCCAGACCTTCAACGTACCGGGACGACGCGGACGTGGGCAGCATCTATCTGATTCGACATGGCCAGGCCTCCTTCGGTGCGGACGACTACGACGTGCTGTCGCCGATTGGCGTTCGTCAGGCCGAGGTCCTCGGCAAGCACCTGGCTGAGCTGGGCCTGAGCTTCGACCGCTGTCTGGCCGGCAACCTGCGGCGCCAGCAGGATACCGCGCTCACCGCCCTGCAGCAGTGCGGCGCCGCCGGCCTGTTGGTACCGCCACTGGAAACCGACGCGGCGTTCAACGAGTTCGATGCCGACGCGGTGATTCGCGCACTGTTGCCCGGCTTGCTGCCGGAAGAACCCGAAGCCCTGCACATCCTGCACAATGCCGCGCAAAATCGTGGCGAGTTCCAGCGCCTGTTCGCCCTGATCATCGAACGCTGGCTCAGCGGCCGTCATGACACCCCCGAGCTGGAAAGCTGGCTGGGCTTCGTCGCGCGGGTCGAGGGCGGGCTGCGAAGGATTCTCGAACAGGCCGACAATCGCGAGAAAATCGCCGTGTTCACCTCCGGCGGAACCATTACCGCCCTGCTCCACCTGATCACCCGAATTCCAGCCAGGGAAGCCTTCGAGCTGAACTGGCAGATCGTCAACACCTCGCTCAACCTGCTCAAGTTTCGCGGTCGCGAGGTGGCCCTGGCTTCCTTCAACAGTCAAACGCACCTGCAACTGATGAAGGCCCCGGAGCTGATCACCTTTCGATAAGCTCCGGCCAACCGTGACCCTTGTGGGGTCGTCGCCGTATTTACCCATAAAAGGATCGAACCATGACCTCTGTAACCCACGCCGTAGAAGCAATGAAAGCCAAGTTCAACTCTGCCGCCGCTGCCGGCCTGGACGTTATCTTCGGTTTCCGTATCGATGACAACCAGCACTTCTCGCTGATCGTCAAGGATGGCACCTGCGAACTGCTGGAAGGCGAAAACCCGGATGCCAACGTGACCCTGGTGACCGACGGCGAGACCATGAAAGGCATCGTCAGCGGCGAAACGGACGGCATGCAGGCGTTCATGGGCGGCAAGCTGCGCGTCGAAGGCGACATGATGCTGTCGATGAAGCTGAGCGAGCTGTTCCCGGCCTGATCCACGCCTGCAAGATATAGCCGCAACAACCGGGCCCAATGTGGGAGCGGAGCTGGCCCGCGAAGCGTTTGGCGCCCTCAAGGGCCTCTTCGCGGCGGGGCGGTGATCCGACAAGCTCCGCTCCCACTAAGGTTATCCGACGCTTTTCAGAGTGAATGTTCTTGAGTGAACAGCACTGCACACCCCTATTCCCCCTCACTCTTGCCAAGCAGCGCTTTCCCTCTACGCTGGCCTATCAGGCACGCTGATCACCCTGCAACACGCCGGCCTATAACAGCGCAGCGTGCTTGTACGCCGCCAAGGCGAGCATTAGATTAGTCAATAATCTCTGGCCTCCAGAATAAGCAGAAGGGATAAGCATGACGCTTACTGACCAGTCCACCCGTATCCGTGCCGGCGAAGAGCTGGATGTCGGCTTGATCGATCCGTACCTCAAGGCACATATTCCGGGCCTGCACGGCCTGCCGAATATCAGCCAGTTCCCCGGCGGCGCCTCGAACCTGACCTACCTGATCCGCTACCCGGAGCAGGAATTTGTCCTGCGCCGGCCGCCGTTCGGGCATAAGGCCAAATCGGCCCATGACATGGGCCGCGAGTTCCGCATCCTCAACCAGCTCAAGGATGGTTTTCCTTACTGCCCCAAGGCCTATGTGCACTGCACCGACGAGTCGGTGATCGGCGCCGAGTTCTATGTGATGCAACGGGTCGAGGGCATCATCCTGCGCTCTGACCTGCCGCCGGAACTGGGCCTGGATGCCGCGCAAACCGAAACCCTGTGCAAGAGCTTCATTGACCGTCTGGTCGAACTGCATCAGGTCGACTACGCCGCCTGCGGCCTGGCCGACCTCGGCAAGCCCGAAGGCTATGTCGAACGGCAGATCCGTGGCTGGAGCGAGCGTTACGAAAAGGCCCTGACCCCCGACGCGCCAAGCTGGGAAGCCGTGCGGACCTGGCTCAACGAGAAGATGCCTGCCGACCATCCGACCTCGAGCATCGTGCACAACGACTACCGCTTCGACAACGTGATCCTGGACCCCGGGAACCCGATGCAGATCATCGGCGTGCTCGACTGGGAACTGACCACCATCGGCAACCCGCTGATGGACCTGGGCAACACCCTGGCCTACTGGATCGAAGCCGCGGATCCGGCACCGGTGCAATTGATGCGGCGCCAACCGAGCCACGCCCCCGGCATGCTGACCCGCCGTCAGTTCGTCGACTACTACGCAGAACGTTCCGGGATCGCCATCGACAACTTCGACTTCTACTACACCTACGGCCTGTTCCGCCTGGCCGGCATCGTGCAGCAGATCTACTACCGCTTCTTCCACGGCCAGACCCAGGACAAACGCTTCGCGCAGTTCATTCACATGAACAAGCTGCTGGAGCAGATGAGCCTGAAGGTCATCCATTCCTCCAGCCTCTGACCGCGCCCATAACAAGGAAACCACCATGTCCAAGACCCAGTTGTTCGACCTCGACGGTAAGATCGCCTTTGTTTCCGGCGCCAGCCGCGGTATCGGCGAGGCCATTGCCAAGCTGCTGGCCCAGCAAGGCGCCCATGTGATTGTTTCGAGCCGCAAGCTTGAAGGCTGCCAGCATGTAGCCGACGCCATCATCGCCGACGGCGGCAAAGCCACCGCCATTGCCTGCCATATCGGTGAGATGGAGCAGATCAGCCAGGTCTTCGCCGGTATCCGCGAGCAGTTCGGGCGCCTGGACATCCTGGTCAACAACGCCGCCACCAACCCGCAGTTCTGCAACGTGCTGGACAGCGACCTCAGCGCGTTCCAGAAAACCGTCGACGTGAACATCCGCGGCTACTTCTTCATGTCGGTGGAAGCCGGCAAGCTGATGCGCGAGCACGGCGGTGGCAGCATCATCAACGTGGCTTCGATCAACGGCATCTCCCCGGGTATCTTCCAGGGCATCTATTCGGTGACCAAGGCCGCCGTGATCAATATGACCAAGGTCTTCGCCAAGGAATGCGCGCAGTTCGGCATCCGCTGCAATGCCCTGCTACCGGGCCTGACCGATACCAAGTTCGCCTCGGCCCTGGTCGGCAACGAAGCGATCCTCAAGACCGCCCTGCAACAGATCCCCCTCAAGCGGGTCGCCGCACCGAGCGAAATGGCCGGCGCCGTGCTGTACCTGGCCAGCGATGCCTCCAGCTACACCACCGGGGTGGCGCTGAACGTGGACGGTGGTTTCCTGTCCTGATCATGAAATAAAAATTCCACCTATTGAATTTAGAGAATTTAAATTCTATAAATAGCCCTTCCTGAAAATAACAATCAAAGGATGCGGCGATGGACGAGTTGGGAATAGGCTTGATCGGCACGGGCTTTATGGGCCGTGCCCACGCACTGGCATTTCACAATGCCAGTGCGGTGTTCGAACTGCCGTTGAAGCTGCGCCTGGTTGCACTGGCGGATGCCGACACACAGCGCGCCGAATCCTGTGCCAAGGCCTGGGGTTTCGAGCGGGCCTATGGCGACTGGCAACAGCTGATTGACGATCCCCGGGTTGCGCTGGTGGCGATCACCACGCCCAATCATCTGCATTTCCCCATGGCCATGGCCGCCCTTGCGGCGGGCAAGGCGGTGTACTGCGAAAAACCCCTGGCGGTCGACCTGGACCAGGCGACCCAGATGCGTGACGCCGCCCAACGGGCCGGCGTGGTCACCCGCGTGGGCTACAACTACCAGCACAACCCGATGATCGACCTGGCCAGGGAGCTGATCCAGAGCGGCGAGCTGGGAGAGATCATCGCTTTCCAGGGCGAATTCAGCGAAGACTTCATGGCCGACCCCACCTCGCCCTGGTCCTGGCGCTGCGAACCACGGCACGCCGGCGGCGCCCTGGCCGACCTGGGCAGCCATCTGCTGGCCATGGCCCGTTATCTGCTCGGCGATATCACCGCCGTCTGCGCCGACACCCGCACCGTTCATGCACAACGCCCCGCCAGTGCCGGCAGCCTGGAGACCCGTGTGATTGCCGTCGATGACCAGGTTCATGCCCTGCTGCGCTTCGCCAATGGTGCCCGGGGCGCGGTCAGCAGCAGCTGGCTCAAGCACGGCTACAAGAACCACCTGAGTTTCGAAATCAGCGGCACCCGTGGCACCCTGGCCTTCGACCAGGAGCGCTTGAACGAACTGCAACTCTGCCGCGCCGGGCAGAATGGCTTCCAGCGCCTGCTGGCCGGACCGCATCTGCCCCGTTACGCGGCCTTCAGTCCGGCCGCCGGCCATCAGTTGGGTTACAACGAACTCAAGACCCTGGAGGTCCAGGCGCTGATCGAGGCGCTGGCCGGTAAAGGCCAGGTGGGTACTGACTTCGAAGAGGCTTGGCAGGTAGAACGCCTGGCGACGACGATTCGCCGCGCGGCCAAGGAACAGCGCTGGGTCGACGTCAGCGAACTGTAAACCTGTGAACTGTGGAGTCTGTGAACTGCAGAACCTGTGAACTGCAGAACCTGTGAACTGCAGAACCTGTGAACTGCAGAACCTGTGAACTGCAGAACCTGTGAACTGCAG